>JAOPUY010000547.1 GCA_025963265.1 Frankiales bacterium
ACTGATAGCTGGTGCGATGCTCCAGCGCGATTGTGACGGCCACGTCGGCATCCTACGGAACCGATGTGACGGTCGTGGGCGCCCAAGCGGCCGTTGTGGGGTTACCGGGCAAGTGCGGTGTCTCAGCCGCCGCTGTGGTAAGTCAGTGGTAAGTCAGTGCTGGTTTGTCCAGCCTTTGGAGCGGCCACCGTTCGAGCGACCGCCGTTAAGGGAGCCGTCCGCCGTCGCGAGGCGGTGGATGGAGATCGTGCGAACCCCGGGGATGCGCGCCGCCACCCGATGGCTGGCTCGGCTGGCTAGCTGGCTGGCCCGGGACGTCGCGGCGCCGGTCGCTGACTGAACGATGGGGCTGCCGGCCACCCGGCGAGTGATCGCGACGAGGTCCTCATAGCGTTTTCGACCGGCTCGCGTCCCCAGCACGTAGCCGACGGCGCTGCCGAACAGAAAGGAGGCTCTCATCGCCTCAGTGTGCCACCCGAGCGGGCCGTGCGGCGGGCTCGGCGCCGGATGGGTTATTCTTCTAGCCGCTGCCTCGGCGGCTCCAGTCGAGGCTGGAGCAGCCGGTTTGATCCCCCATAGCTCAATTGGCAGAGCATTCGACTGTTAATCGAAGGGTTTCTGGTTCGAGTCCAGATGGGGGAGCTGAAGGCCCCGGTTTCTCGCCGACTCCGGGGCTTTCTTCATTCGCTGGGTAGGAATGAGTTCACAAGAGGGTCACATTGGCCCCTCGTCATGCCTCCCCGCTCGACCGGCCACGCAGGCGGTCCGCGCGGGTGATCGTGACGCGCGTCCCCGCCGCTGTGACCCCGGCGGGTTTCTGGGCGTATCTCCTGGTGACGCGGTGAATAGCTTCTTCCGTTCGGCCAGGGCTGCAGGAATCACCTAGAACGACGACGCCCGGCATCCTGGGAGCGTGTTGCCGCCCTGGGACGCCTCACTCGGCGTTAGCTGATCTCCATGGCTGGTCTGGCTGCGCCCCGAGCTAGCCCGGATAGGTGGTGGCCCGATCGGCAAGACCAACGCCGCCGGCCAGAACTTCATGCACAAGAACCCGGACTTGAAGTGGCTCGAAGAGCGTGCGGCGATGGTCAGCCTCAGCAGTGGGCAGAGGCGGCGTCGAAAGCGGCGACCCAGATCGGCCGGTCGGATGGGTATGGGAATCAGCCGCCTTGCTGGCCCGGCACGTAGGCGAGCGTGCTAATAAAGCCAGGCGGGAAGGTCCGTGACGCGAGGTCTGGTCATCAGTCGGCCGGGGTGAGCGCCTGCTGGAATGCCTGGAGC
Organism: Frankiales bacterium; assembly: GCA_025963265.1. Taxonomy (GTDB): domain Bacteria; phylum Actinomycetota; class Actinomycetes; order Mycobacteriales; family Jatrophihabitantaceae; genus Jatrophihabitans_A. The sequence goes on from JAOPUY010000547.1 coordinate 1,282, forward strand.
GCGATGGCGGCCGACTGCTGCAGTTCTTCGCTCGTGGCGCCTGCGGCGGCGTGGACGGCTTGGCCTTCGGAGACGACCATGACGAAGCGGGCCAGGGCTGCTGGGTCGGCGTCGGCGGGTAGGTCGCCGTCGGCGCGGGCCTGGGTGAGTCGCGCCGCGAGCGCGCGTTCCCCGGTGAGGCGGCTGGTGGCGAGGAACTGCGACACCGTGTTATTGGCGGGGCTGGAGGAAAGGCCGCCCTGGATGGACAAGCATCCTCGCGGGCGGTCGTGTCGGGTCAACGCGACGGCGTTTCGGTTCAGGTAGTCGCGGACCACCTCTAGTGCGGTGGGCAGCGCGAGGGCGTCGCGGAAGTAGGCCAGCTCCGTCTCGGCATAGCGCCGTACGACTTGCTGGAACAGCTCCTCTTTTGTACCGAACACCGCGTACAGGCTGGGCTTGTTGACACCCATCGCCGCGGTCAGCTCCGACACGGCTGTGCCTTCGTATCCCTGTCTCCAGAACACGTCCGCAGCTCGGTCCAAGGCGGTTTCTGCATCGAAGGTCCTTGGTCGTCCGCCAGCCATGATCCCACTCTCCCATCTGTGGATCAGCCCATCATAGGCAATTTGCAACCGATCGGTTCAAAACTTTGCATCTCCCGCTCATGCAGTGATAACTTCGAGTTATTAACCGAGCGGTACAAAACGTGAAGGGTGGCAGGATGTCCGGTCGCGAACTAGCGCAGATCGTAGGGCCGGTAGGTGTGTGGAGCATGGAGCTGCGCGGCGCGGGCAAGGCGGCGGTCCAGGCCGCGGCCGCAGAGCTGGACGGACTCGGGTTGCGCACGCTGTGGATCCCCGGGCTGGATGGCAACGGCGCCTTCGACGACGCGGATCAGCTTTTGGCGGCGGCAGCGCACAGTTCGGTCGTGCTGGGCGTGCTCGGTATTTGGGGTCAGTCGGCTGACGATGTCACGAGTCGCGTTGCGCGCCTGGACCAGGCCCACGGTCCTCGTACTGTCGTCGGACTGGGAGTCAGTGACTCCAACACCGCGAAGAGTCACGGTCTGGACTTCGGCAACCCCATCGATTCGATGGGCGACTACCTCGACGGACTGGATGCCGCCGCTGCGTCGCTGCCCGCATCTCGACGCCTGCTCGGGGCGATGGGCCCGCGCATGGTCAGCCTCGCCGCCGACCGCACGGCCGGCATCCACCCGTTCCTGGTCCCCCCTCAGTACTCGGCGAACCAACGAGCCGCGGTCGGCCCGGCTCCGCTGATCGCGCCTCACCAAGCCATCGTGCTGGACACCGATCCTGAGCGGGCCCGGGCAGCGGCCCGCGCCGGTGTGGGCATGTTCATCGGCTTCCCCGCCTATCAGAACAACCTGCGCCGCCTTGGCTACGGCGACAGCGATCTCGTGGCCGGCGGCAGTGACCGCCTCATCGACGCACTCGTCGCCTGGGGCAGCATCGACGACATCTATAAGCGGCTGCGCGAGCATCTCGACGCCGGAGCCGATCACGTCGCAGTACACGTACTCGGCGGGGACGGCATTCCGCTCGCCCAATGGCGGGAGCTGGCCACAGGCCTTCCGTCGCTGACAAATCTCTGACCTGCTGGCCGGCAACGGCCGATTGAAAACCCAATGTCAATACACCATCGAAAAGGAAAACATCATGGGACAGCTAGACAACAAGGTCGCGCTAGTCACCGGCGGGACGTCCGGAATCGGCCTGGCCACCGCTCATCGTTTCGCCGCGGAAGGCGCCCACGTCTTCATCACCGGCCGTCGCCAGGCCGAGCTGGACAACGCCGTCGCAGCGATCGGTGAGAACGCCACCGGCATCCGCGGCGATGTCTCCGATCTCGACGACCTTGACCGGGTGTTCGCCGCGATCGCCGCACGTGGGCGTGGGCTGGACGTACTGTTCGTCAATGCCGGCGGCGGCGCGTTCGCCACTCTGGAGCAGCTGACCCCTGAGGGCTTCGACGACACCTTCGGCATTAACGTACGCGGCACGGTCTTCACCGTGCAGAAGGCGCTGGCCCTTCTCAACAAGGGCGCCTCCGTCATCGTCACCGGCTCCACCGCCGCGAGCAAGGGCAACCCGGCCTTCGGCGTCTACGCCGCATCCAAGGCCGCGCTGCGCTCGTTCACCCGCACCTGGGCGGCCGAGCTGGCCGGTCGCGACATCCGGGTCAACACCATCGCCCCCGGACCCACTGACACCCCCGGCCTCAGCGGCCTGGCGCCCGACCCGAGCCAGGCGCAGGGCCTGCTCGACATGCTCGCGGGCAACGTCCCACTCGGCCGGCTCGCCCACTCCGATGAGATCGCCAACGCCGTCCTGTTCCTCGCATCGGACCAGGCCAGCTTCATCACCGGCACCGAACTCTTCGCCGACGGCGGGGAAGCACAACTCTGAGTAGCCGCCGCTGGTTGACGAGTCTTTCCGTCATTGGGTTGGGCGTTGAACGCGCGGCGCTGATTGGGTGATCATCGACCGGTGCGAGCTCGTGAGTGCTCTGGCTGGCGCCCGTGGGATCCGCGGGTGTAGCGCTACCTGGTCGACGCCGACCCAGACATTCGGTCATGGACCATGATCGTGATCGATCAAGTCTTGTCCCAGGCCAAGCTAGCTGGCTCCGTCAAAGCCCGGCAGAGAGCGTCCAACGCTCCCGCCCACGCACTGTCCGATGGTGCTGCATAGTTGACCACCAGCGCGTCCTGCTGGGGCGGCGGGGAGCTGGAATCCGCGCCCGCGTAGCGAAACTCGGCCATCCCGCGGACTACTAGGCCGTGGACGGCCGCGGCTTGGACGGCCGCGCGCTCGGTGCCGCGGGGGAGTTCGAGAACGGCCTGCAGCCCGGCGGCCAGCCCGGTCACCCGGACGGCGGGGGCCCGCTGCGCGAGTGCGGACACCAGCTGGTCGCGGCGGCGCCGATAGTGCAGCCGCATCGAGCGCACGTGCCTCTCGTACGCACCGGACGCGATGAACTCGGCCAGCGTCAGCTGTTCTAGCGCGCTCGACATGTAGTCGCCGTGCCCCTTCGCCGCCACGACCTGCGGAACCAGCTCTTCGGGAAGCACCATCCAGCCGAGCCGCAGCCCCGGCGCCAGGGACTTGCTGACCGAGCCGAAGTACACCACCCGCTCCGGATCCAGGCCCTGCAGAGCGCCAACCGGTTGACGGTCGTATCTGAACTCGCCGTCGTAATCGTCCTCCAGAATCAACCCGCCGGTGGCCCGCGCCCAATCGACTGTCGCCGCGCGCCGGTCCGGGTGCAGTGCCACTCCGGTCGGGTACTGATGCGCGGGCGTCAGCAACACTGCGCTGACCCCGCGCAATCCGGCCAACTCATCGGTGCGGGCGCCACGCTCGTCCACCGAGATCGTCGGGGTGCGCAGGCCGGCTGTGCTGAGCACGTCGCGATAGAGCCCGAGGCCGTACGACTCGATGGCAACCGCCCGGGCCCGGGATCGGAGAACCCGCGCGATCAGTCCTAGCCCGTGATGGAATCCAGCGCAGATGACGATCTGGTCCGACGTCGCGTACACCCCGCGCACCCGGGCCAGATAGTCCGCGATGACGGTACGCAGCTCGTCGCGGCCACGGGCGTCGCCGTAGCCAAAGGCGTCGTCCGGCGCCGCGGTCACGGCGCGACGGGCCGCGGTGAGCCATTGCTTGCGTGGGAACTGTGCGAGATCCGGTGAGCCCGGCAACAGGCTGTACGCGGGACGGGCCTCAGCCGGCCGTGTCGCGGCGGGCGCGGACGCCGCACGGCGGGGCACGGCCCTTTTCTCCACCCGGGTCCCGGAGCCCTGCTTCGCGGTGAGCCACCCCTCGGCCACCAGCTCGGCGTAGGCGTCGGCCACGGTGTTGCGGGCGATGCCCAGGTCGGCGGCCAGTGAACGCGACGACGGCAACCGGGTGCCGGGCGCGAGGCGTCCCGTGCGTACGGCCTCGCGCAGAGCATCGGTGAGGCCGGTGCGCAGCCCGGATCCGGTCAGCTCCAGATGGAGGTCCGTACCGAGCGCGGCGGGCGGGACGCTGGTCAAATTGGCCCATGATTCTGGCACGGAATTGGACCATACACCTGTGCCATCTGTCGCTTAACGTCGTCTACGCAACAGCGATACTTCGCCTTGGAAGGACGAAATCATGAGGGTTTTTCTCGCCGGAGCATCAGGAGTGCTCGGGCAGCGGCTCATCCCGCGGCTGATTCAGGCTGGACACGTGGTCGGCGGCATGACCCGCTCGCCCGGCAAGACCGAACTGCTGGCCCGACTCGGTGCCGAACCGATTCTCTGCGATGTCTTCGACCGCGCCGCGCTGACCGAGGCGGTGCGTGACTTCCGGCCGGACGTCATCGTGAACGAGCTGACGGATCTGCCGGACGACGTCGCCGAGATCGGTGCGCACGCGGAACTGAACGCCCGCATTCGGACCGAGGGCAACCAGAACCTGCTCGAAGCCGCGCGCAAGAGCGGGTCGCCGAAATACCTCGCCCAGTCCGTTGCCTGGCAGTTGCCGGATGGGCCGGATGCTCGCGCAGTCGCGGAGCTGGAGCGCTCCGTTCTTGCGGAGGGCGGCGTCGTCCTGAGCTACGGACAGTTCTACGGGCCGGGCACGTACAACGAGAACGCGATACCGACGGAGCCGAGAGTTCAGATCGACCGCGCGGCTGAACGCACCGTCGCGGCGCTGAACGAGCCGTCCGGCGTCGTCCGCATCCTCGACTGAGCGCGCCGGACGTCCCGGGCGCCCCCGTTTCCGGCTGTCCCAGCCGCCGTTCTCGCAGCGGCCCCCTCGGCCCTCGGCCCCCAGATAGGAATCGCCATGTCTGCAACACAAGTGCCCGCCGCGTCCCCAGCGACGCGGCGCGGGCCCACACTGCCCGCCGGACTTGCGCTGGCCGGCGGGGCGATCACGTTCACCAGTCTGTACCTCGGGGCCGGGGTGTTGACGCCACTGCTGGTGGTCTACAAGGAACGGTGGCAGTTCCCGCCGTCGCTCCTTACGCTGGCCTTCGCGGTCTACGCAGTGGGCTTCCTCGCTGCGATCCTCACGCTGGGGTCGCTCTCCGACCATGTCGGTCGCCGGCCGGTTCTCATCGCAGCGCTGATCATCCAGCTTGCGTCGAACGTGTTGTTCCTCGTCGCCCCCGACATCGGATGGGTGATCGCCGGCCGCATCGTGCAAGGGGTCGGCACCGGCGCCGCTTCCAGTGCCTTGACCGCGGCGCTGGTCGAGGTCGCCCCGGCCAACCGGAAGCGACTGGCCACGATCTTCGGCAGCGTCAGCGTGACCGGTGGGTTGGCCGTCGGGTCGTTGCTGGCCGGCCTGGCGACGCAGCTGACCTCGGCCGCGAACTCCATCGTGTTTGTGGCCCTGATCGTGTTGACGATCCTCGGCGTCGCCGTCGTCGTCCTGACTCCCGAGACGGTGTCCCGCACTCCGGGTGCGCTCCACTCGCTGGTGCCGCACATCTCCGTCCCGCGGGCCGCGAGAGGGGAATTCACCGCGGCCGCGCCGGTCGTCGCCGCAGCCTGGATGCTCGCCGGCCTCTCCGGCGGGCTGGCTCCCAGCATGGTGCGCAGCGTCTTCCATCTGAACAACGCCCTGCTCAACGGTGTATCGGGGTTTGTTGCGCCCGCGGCCTCAGCCGTCGTCGGGCTCGCCTTCGCCCGCGTGGAGCCCCGGCGGGCGATGACCATCGGCATCTACGCTTCCATAGTCGGGCCCCTCGGCATCGTCGGCGGCGTGTACGTCGGCAGCCTGGCGATCATGATCGTCGGACAGGCCATCGCCGGGGTCGGCTTCGGCGCAGCGTTCACCGCAGCCCTGCGGCTCATGCTCCCGCTCGCGGCGGCGGACCAGAGCGCGGGAGTCGTCGCCGCGATCTACCTCGTCTCCTACGTCGCGTTCGGGGTGCCCATCGTCATCGCGGGATATCTCGCCGGCCCGCTCGGCGAAGTGCATGCGGTCTACTGGTACACGGTGCTAACGGTCCTGTTGGCAGTCGGCAGCCTCGCCGCCCAAATCCGCATCGAGCGCCACGCCCGAAGCGTTCGCGCCTCAGCGCGCGGCACTGGCCGGGGGGCGGGCCGTGGCGATACGTCCGAAGGAGACGAGGCCCTTCCGACGTCATCGACACTCACTGCGGGGACCAGGTGAATAGGAAGCTGTCGCCGCTTGGCCCTGATAGCACTTCAGGACTCGCCCTGATCGGGAGCGCAGCCGCAGGATCGAACACGCCGCAGGCGCGCCGGAAGAATCCGCGGCCACGTGGCTCGTCGCCTTGGACATCGATGGCACAGCGCTGCACAAGAACGGCTTCATCAGCGGCGTCGTGATGGAGCAGGTGCGCCGGCTCGATGCGGCTGGGCAATCAGGTGATGCTCGCAACCGCCCGCTCCTCGGCCGTCGTCAGGTTGTTCAGTGGACATGGTGCCTCCTGCGTGGCCACCGCTGTTTCGCCCTGAGTTGAGACTACGTTCGACCCCGCTTTAGCCCAGCTAGCGGTCGACATTGGCTCTTAGCAAACACTTAGGTGCCGGTCTTGCGAAGGCTTACGAGGCGGAGCTATAAATTTTGCCGTAGCGCACGCCACGAGATCCCAGGCGGTCTCGTGGACATTTGCATCAGTCGACGATTGGTGGAGGTGGTAAAGATGCTTGTGCTCTCAGTCCCGTTCCGTGAAATTGACCGGCTCACCCAGCAGGTGTGGGGCACGCAGGGCACTCTGGCCCGGCCGGCGGCCATGCCGATGGACGCGTGGCAGGCTGGCGACACGTTCATCGTGGAGCTGGATCTGCCTGGCGTGAATCCCGACTCGATCGACCTCGATGTCGAGCGGAACGTACTCACCGTCAAGGCCGAGCGGCCTAACCGAGCCAGCGACGCCAACCTGATCTCGGCGGAGCGTCCTCGGGGGGTGTTCAGCCGGCAGCTCATCCTGGGCGATGCCCTCGACACTGAGAAGGTCGAAGCGGGCTACGAGCATGGCGTGCTCACCTTGAGGATCCCGGTGGCTGAGAAGGCTAAGCCTCGCAAGATCTCGATCAACCAGAGCGAAGACCGCAAGGTGATCGACGCCTGACGGAGGCCATCATGGTTATGACCACACTGGGCACGTCCTACGAGGCCGAGTTCTGGGATTCGATCCTGGACGACGACGAGCTGGTTCGTGCCGAGTTCGAGGCGCTGATCGCCGCCGAGTGGCCCAGCAGGGTGGCCATGAGGCTGAGGGCGGTGGAGCGTCTCAGCGATGGCTCCCGGCACAAGCCGTCGTTGCCAGGAAGCAGAGCATCCGGTGGAACCGACGTGCCCGACGTGAATGGTTGGAGACGGGAAAGGTCCCCTCCGAAGGCCGACTCTCCCGTTGTCGGGACGACACGGAAAGCAGGTGAAGGTATCGAGCGAAGGAGTAACTCACCCGATCAGTTCAGTCCCTAGTGCAGGGTCCGTTAATCGAAGGGTTTCTGGTTCGAGTCCAGAGGGGGGAGCGTAGAAAGCCCCGGTTTCTCGCCGACTCCGGGGCTTTCTCTATTTGTTGGGTAGGAATTAAGGTCACGGGAGTTTCCGGAATCGCGAGCGGCGCTGAGGACGGGCGTCATGACTGGAATTGCTCATGCTCGGTCGATCCGGCCAGCGCGGTCGTCTCAGAATTCGGGTTCAACGCGGTGCTGACGAGGTCGAAGTAGCCGGTGCCGACCTCGCGCTGGTGCTTGGTGGCCGTGTAGCCGCGGGATTCGGAACCGAACTCCTTTTCCTGCAGTTCCACGTAGGCACTCATGCCGTTGCGG
>JAOPUY010000576.1 GCA_025963265.1 Frankiales bacterium
TTTGCCCGTGGTGTAGAAGTTGAGTCCCTCTGGACCGTACATGTGTCTGTCGCCGAACAGCGAGGCCTTCCAACCGACAAAGGAGTAGTAGGCCACCGGAACCGGGATCGGCACGTTGACGCCGACCATGCCGACCTCGACGTCGTATTGGAACCGCCGGGCCGCGCCGCCGTCGCGGGTGAAGATCGCGGTCCCGTTGGCGAAGGGGTTGGAGTTGACCAGGGCCAGCGCCTCGTCGTAGGTCTCGGTCCGCACCACCGAGAGCACCGGTCCGAAGATCTCATCGGTGTAGACCGAGGAATCGCGCTTGACGTGGTCGAGCAGGGTCAGGCCGAGGAAGAAGCCGATCGCTGGGACCTCGGCCCCGAACTCCGGGCGGCCGTCGACCACCACGGTCGCGCCCGAGGCCGCGCCCTCGGCGATGTAACCGGCGACTCGGTCGCGGTGCTCGGCGCTGATCAGCGGCCCCATGTCGGTGTCCGGATCCGCTCCGTCGCCGACGACCAGCTTGGGCAGGCGGGCGGCGATGGCCTCGACCAGCCGGTCTCCGACGTCGCCGACGGCCACCGCGACCGAGATCGCCATGCACCGCTCCCCCGCCGCGCCGTAGGCGGCCGAGACGGCGGCGTCGGCGGCCATCTCGACGTCGGCGTCCGGGAGCACGACCATGTGGTTCTTCGCCCCGCCGAGCGCCTGGACCCGCTTGCCGTTGGCCGTCCCGGTCTGGTAAATGTGCCGGGCTACCGGGGTCGAGCCGACGAAGCTGACCGCGGCGACGTCCGGGTGGGTCAGCAGCGCGTCGACCGCGACCTTGTCGCCTTGCAGCACCGTGAAGACACCGTCGGGCAGGCCGGCCTCTTTCCACAGCTGAGCCAGGAAGAGCGCGGCGGACGGGTCTTTCTCACTCGGCTTGAGGATGAACGCATTGCCGGTGGCGATCGCGTTGGCGCACATCCAGAGCGGCACCATGGCCGGAAAGTTGAACGGGGTGATGCCGACGACGACGCCGAGCGGTTGCCGGATCGAGTACACGTCGACGCCGGCCGAGGCCTGCTCGGAGAAGCCGCCCTTGAGCAGGTTGGGCACGCCGGTGGCGTACTCCACGTTCTCCAGGCCGCGGGCGATCTCCCCGACTGCGTCCGAGACGACCTTGCCGTGCTCGGCGGTGATGATCCGGGCCAGCTCGTCCGTCCGCGCGTGCAGCAGCTCCCGAAACGCGAAGAGCACCGCGGACCGACGAGACAGCGAGGCGTGGCGCCACTGCGACCCGGCCTGCTTCGCGCTGGCGACCGCGAGCCCCACCTCCTGGATCGAGGCCAGCTGGACGAGGCCGGTGATCTCGCCGGTCGCCGGGTTGTGGACGGGGCTCGTGCGGCCTGAGGCCCCGGGGGTGGGCGCCCCGTCGATCCAGTGCGAGATGGCAGAAGTCATGAGCCGAAGAATACGTCCCAGACGTCTCCAGCGCGCCAGGTCTAGCTCGAGCGCGAGCCCCGCTGGTCGACGTAGGAGATGCGCGAGAGCTGCTCGCGAGTGACGGCTGGCCGGTCGGTCTGCAGCTGGGGCGCCCGCAGGCCGGCCAGGTGCAGGTCCAGGTGCCGCTCCCAGGCGCCGGGCGCGACGTCGGCGGTGGTCTCCACGATGCCGCGCAGCGCCCAGACGGTCGCCATGATGTCGCCCAGGACGACCTGATCGTTGATCAGCCCGAAATGCTGCGCCTGAGCCAGCAGTGCGGCCATCAGACTGCGCAGCAGCTCGGCGTCCTGCGAGGTGGTCTGCCCCACCAGCATCTGGGCGTAGCGGTGGTGCTCGGTGAAAGACGCCCCGAGCGCGTGCAGGTAGCTCTCCAACCCGGTGCCGTCGCCGCGGTCCAGCGCGGCCCGGGCGGTGATCACGAGATCGCCGAGGATCTCATGGATCATCTCCGAGATCAGGGCCTGCTTGTTGGGGTAATGCCGGTAGACGGTGCCGACTCCGACGCCGGCCCGGGTGGCGATGACCTCGATGCTGGCCTCGGTGCCGAGCTCGGCGATGACCTCGCGCGCGGCCTGCAGGACGAGCTTTTGGTTGCGCACGGCGTCCCGCCGCATCGGGCGGAGCTCGCGGTCTTGGACGGTGACCTCGACGTCGGGCATGCAGCGACCATACTCACCCCGCGGCGCTTGGGCGAGACACATCGGCCACTTGTCGCAGCGGTGGCGGGTCGGCGCCCGTGCGGGACGGGGCCGCTGCCGGCATGTGATTCCGACGGCATTCTTAGTTTGCGGAGCCGGGACTCCGCAACCTCCGGATAACCTATGAGCATTCAAGTGGAGCCGACGTTCCGCTTAGTGGCGACGCTGTCGTCGTCCGGTGATCGATAGGAGCCCCATGGAGACCGCAGTCGAGGCCGAGCGCTCCCGATACCAAGCGACTTTCGCCGTGCTCGCCGTCGGCGTGCTGGCCTACTCGCTGCTCCAGTCGCTAGTGGCGCCAGTCCTGCCGCTGCTGCAGACCAGCCTGCACACCAGCCAGTCGACCGTCACCTGGGTGCTGACGGCCTACCTGCTGTCCGCCTCGGTGTGCACGCCCATCCTCGGTCGGGTCGGGGACATGATCGGCAAAGAGAAGGTGATGGTCGGGGTGCTCGTCGCCCTGGGGGTCGGCTCGATCCTGGCCGCCGTTGC
>JAOPUY010000585.1 GCA_025963265.1 Frankiales bacterium
TGCAAGCACGGCGATTTCCCCGTGGTGTCGGTGCCCACGCCGATCGTTGCCGCCGGGGTCGCCTCGCAGTGCAGCGCCGGCAACGGGGTGGGTATCGCCGCCACCGTGCAGAACAAGGCGCCGCTCACCACGACCTACATGGACCAGACCGGCTTGGACTCCGTCGATTACACCGTGCTGCTGGTGCAAACCGACACCGGACAGATCACCGGCGACGGAGCCTTGCTCCAGTTCACGGCCGACACTCCCACTGAGACTGTCAATGCCAAGAGCAGCGCGTGCTTCAGCGTTCCGTCCACCCGCTCGGCCGCCTATGAGGTGCGGGCGATCAGCGTGACCGGCGCGGTGGTCACCACTGCCCCGGTGACGGTGCTGGCGGCCCACCCGTCCTCGAGTCAGACCTCGACTGCTGCCGCCACGAGCAGCGCGCCGGCGAGCCCCACGCCCACCGGCAAGCCGACTGGTTCGCCTTCGGCCACCGCGCCGGCCGCCACTGGCTCCGCCGCGACCTCGTCCGCGGCCAACCCGGTCGGCTCGGCCAACCCGATCGGCTCGGGCGGCGCCAACGTCCCGGGTTCGAACGGAACCGGCCCCTCGGCGAACCCGGGGTTCGTCGACAGCGGCCAAGCGATCAACGAGCCCGGCGGGTCGACCGACGGCGGGCCGCAGACCGCGCCCGTTGGTTCTCGGGGCGGTCCGTCCAGCTCGCCGTCAGCCTCCAGCGCCAGCCCGGCGCCGGCGCCCAGCCCGAGTCCGAGCGGCCAGAGCGTGACCGCGATTCCGCTGGCCGAACCGCCGATCGACGCCGGCTCAGGCATCTTCAACTGGCAGAGCGGACCGGCCGTGATCGTGCTGGCGGTCGCGCTGGCCATCAGCGCCCTCGTCGGGAGCGTGCTGTGGAGCGCGAAACGCCGTTGATTTAGCGGGCTTTAGCTGATCTAACGGCTTCAGCCCGCTACCTCAACCGCGGGGGATCTAACGCTGCGCGGCAGGCAATCGACGCGCGTCGAGGGCATTCTGGTAGAGCCGGCCGGCCCGGTAGGACGAACGCACCAGCGGACCGCTCAGCACGCCGGCGAAGCCGATCTCCTCGGCTTCCTCGGTCAATTCCAGGAACTCCTCCGGCTTGACCCAGCGCGTCACCGGATGGTGCAGCAGCGAGGGCCGCAGGTATTGGGTGATGGTGATCAGCTCGCAGCCGGCCTCGTGCAGATCGCTCAGCGCCTGGGAGATCTCCGCCCGTTGCTCGCCCATGCCGAGGATCAGGTTGGACTTGGTCACCAGGCCGACGGCCCGGGCCTCGGAGATGACCTGCAGCGAGCGTTCGTAGGTGAACGCCGGCCTGATCTGCTTGAAGACCCGCGGCACCGTCTCGACATTGTGGGCCAGCACCTCCGGCGCCGAGCCGAAGACCTCGGCCAGTTGCTCGGGGACGGCGTTGAAGTCGGGAATCAGGAGTTCGACCTTCGTGCCGGGGTTCAGCGCCCGAATCTGGCGCACGGTCTCGGCGTAGAGCCAGGCGCCGCCGTCGGGCAGGTCGTCCCGCGCGACGCCGGTGATCGTGGCGTAGCGCAACTCCATGCTGCGCACGCTCTCGGCGACCCTACGCGGCTCGTCGGTGTCCAGGGGCGCCGGCTTGCCGGTGCTGATCTGGCAGAAGTCGCACCGGCGGGTGCACTGGTCGCCGCCGATTAGGAAGGTCGCCTCGCGGTCCTCCCAGCACTCGTAGATGTTGGGGCAGCCCGCCTCCTGGCACACGGTGTGCAGCCCCTCGGACTTCACCAGCTGTTGCAGCTCGGTGTACTGCGGGCCCATCACGGCGCGCGTCTTGATCCACGACGGCTTGCGCTCGATCGGCGTCTCGGCGTTGCGCGCCTCGATCCGCAGCAGCTTCCGCTCGGTCATGCGCTGGCCGCCTCTTCGACCTCGAGGAGCCGGCCCAAGTGGGCCTCGACGACCGGCAGGGCCTGCTCGACCGTGACCTCGCGGCCGAGCTCGGCGCTCAGCGAGGTGGCGTCGACGTCCGGAATCCCGCAGGCGATGATGCGCTGGTAGGCGCTCAGGTCGGGATTGCAGTTGAGCGCGAACCCGTGCAGCGTGACGCGCTGGGCGACCCGGATGCCGATTGCCGCGATCTTGCGTTCCCGCCGCGACTCCGAGGCCGGCAACCAGACCCCGCTGCGGCCCTCGACCTGGCCCGCGGTCACGCCCAGTTCGGCGCAGACGTCGATCAGAATCGACTCGAGGCGGCGGACGTAGGCGACCACGTCGATGGGATCAGGCAACTCGACGATCGGGTAGCCGACGAGTTGACCTGGCCCGTGCCAGGTGATCTTGCCGCCCCGGTCGACGTCGATGACCGGCGTGCCGTCCAATGGGCGTTCCCAGTCCTCGGTGCGCTTGCCCGCGGTGTAGACGGGCGGATGCTCCAGCAGCAGGGCGGTGTCGCCGATCTCGCCGTCGACCCGCTGGTCGTGGAGTTGTCGTTGCCATTGCCAGGCCTCGGAATAGTCCATCAGGCCGGCCCGGATCGTACGTAGCTCAGTCACTGCTCCACTCTATGTGGATAACTTCCGGGCTCGCTGCGGCGCCGCCGGTAGCGTCGGCTCATGCCAGTCCACGTCCCCGGTTATCGCTTGCAGGAATTGCTTGGCCGCGGCAGCCAGGGCGAGGTCTGGGCCGCGACCGCGACCCGATCGGGGCAGCCCTTCGCCATCAAATTGATTCCCACTGACACCGTCGCGGCCCTGCAGGCTGCGCGGCTCGAGGCCGCCCTGCTGACTGCGCTGGCGCACCCCAATCTCGTCCAACTGCATCAGGCGGTCAGCTGCTCGGGCGCGTTGGCCCTCGTCCTGGAGCGGGCCGACGGCGGCTCGTTGTCGTGGCTGCTCCGTCGCCGCTATCGGCTCAGCACGGGCGAGGTCGTGGCCGCGGTGTCCCCGGTCGCCGCCGCGCTGGCCTACGCGCACGGCGAGGGCGTGACCCACTCGGACGTGAGCGCGGGCAACATCCTGTTCTCCGCGCGCGGGCACGCCAAGCTGGCCGATCTCGGTGTGGCCCGGCTCACGGCCGCCGACTTGCCCGCGACCGCGTTGCTTGGCACGCCCGCCTACTGCGATCCGGTCGTCGTGGCCGGCGGAGCGCCCGGCCCGGCCAGCGACGTGTTCGCCCTGGCCGCGGTGGCCCTGCACGCGCTGACCGGCCTCGGTCCGTGGCAGAGTTCGCGGGGCGACACCGTCGCCCAGGTGTTGGCCGCCGCGGCAGCAGGAGAGGTCCGCGATCTGGCCGAGCGTCTCGCGGGTGCGCCGGCCGCCATGGCCTCGGTGCTGACTCAGGCCTTGGACGCCGACCCGC
>JAOPUY010000596.1 GCA_025963265.1 Frankiales bacterium
GCCGCTCTCGGCCCGCAGTCGCAGCTTCATCTTCGCCGCGTAGACATCGACGTACTCCTGCCCCGACAGCTGCATCAGCTCGTACATGACCTCATCGGTGATCGAGCGCTCAACGAAGCGATCGCCGGCCATGCCCTCATAACGCGAGAAGTCGAGCGGAACGCCGAAGCGGACGCCCGGGCGAGGTCGCAGGTGCGGGATCTTGCGTCCGGTGGGCTGGGTCTTCTCGGTGTCGATCATGGCGACTGGCACGACCAGCACGCCGGCTTCCAGCGCCATCCGAGCCACCCCGGTCTTGCCCTTGTACAGCCGGCCGTCGGGTGACCGAGTGCCCTCGGGATAGATCCCGAGCAGACCGCCGGCGCTGAGAATCCGCACGCCCGCGGCCAGCGCGCCCACGGCCGAACTGGCATCGTCGCGGTCGATGGGCACCTGTCCGATGGCGGAGAAGAAGCGCTTGGACAGCCAGCCCTTGAAGCCGGGAGTCGTGAAGTACTCCGACTTCGCCAGGAAGGTCACTCGAGGCTTGACCATCAGCGGCAGGAAGAAGGAGTCGCAGAAGGACAGGTGATTGCTGGCCAGGATCACGCCGGTGTTCGGCGGCAGGTTCTCAACGTGCTCCAGTCCCTCAGCCCACGGTCGCCAGATCGCCTTCAGCCACGGACCGAGTCCGATGAACCTCAGGAACCAATACACCGCGACGGCCTCCCAGCGACCAGCATCACTACCGAACTACCTGACTTTAGACGCGGTCACGCGGCGCACACAATCGCCTACAACTGTCCGCCGCCGGTGGACGCGCCGACCACTGCCGGTGGCGAATACCACGCCGTGGCGGCATGATGACGAAAAGCGCCCGGCGGGCGCCTGGACCCAGCCGTGCCCCCCGTCTGCTTGATGTGTGCCCCGAGGAGAACGCGCATGCCCCTCTTGCCCCACGCGCAACCCTTCCTCAGCGACGGCGTCGGCTCGGCCGCCCGGGTCGGCGTACTGCTCAGCCACGGCTTCACCGGCACCCCGCAGAGCATGCGGGGCTGGGCCGAGCAGGTCGCGGCCCAGGGCTACGCCGTCCGCTTGCCGCGGCTGCCCGGCCACGGCACCCGCTGGCAGGACATGAACGACACCCGCTGGCCCGACTGGTACGGCGAGATCCGACGGGCCTACGACGAGTTGGCCCAACGCTGCGACGTCGTCTTCGCCGGCGGGCTGTCCATGGGCGGCACCCTGGTCACCAAACTGGCCGAGGACCTGTCGGGCGAGCCGGCCAGCAAGCTCGCCGGCTTGATCTTGGTGAACGCGGCCTACGGCACCCAGCGCAGGGACGCGGTGTTCGCGCGCTATGTCTCCTGGCTGGTCACCTCGCGGCCGGGGATCGGCAGCGACGTGAAGAAGGCCAGGACGGCCGAGGAGGGCTATGAGCGAACCCCGCTGAAGGCCTTCGTCTCGCTCCAAGACCTGTGGAAAGTGGTCGTCCCCGAGCTGGGAAAGATCACCGTCCCCATCCTCTACTTCCACTCCACTGAGGATCACGTCGTCGACCCGCTGTCCGCTCGACTGCTGCACGCCGGCGCGACTTCGACAACAGTTACCGAAGTGCCGTTGACCGACAGCTATCACGTTGCCACAGTGGACAATGACGCAGACGCAATTTTCGCCGGGAGTATTGAGTTCATCAAGCAACACATCGCGACCACCGCATCGCCCGTTGGAGACTGAGCGCACGAGATGACTGGATCGGCATGACTGGATCGGCACCCGCACACCGCGGACGACGTGACAACGGACTCGACTCGGAGAAGTTCTCGCCGGTCGCCGACGTAGACCCCCGGCTGGCCGACCATCTGCTCGACGTGCTCGGCTTGCGGGAGGTGCCGGCCTACGTCGAACCCGCCCCGGCTAGCTCGCCGGCCGTGGCCGATCGGCTCTACGTCGCCTCCCACCAGACCTCGGAGGCGCGCGAGGTGCTGGCCGCGCTGGCCTCAGAGTTGGGCATCGAAGTGGCCCGAGACGGCCACCAGTTCAGCGACGCACCCCGGCCGATCGATCCGCTCGAGGGAATCGACACCGACGCCGAGTTCGCCGCCATCGTGGCCGGCATGGACGATCTGAGCCGGCCGCTCTTCGACGCCTCGGCCTCGCCCGCGGTGCACGCGGTGACCACCCCGGCCGCGCCGGATCCGATGGAGCACTTCGTGCCGCCCCCGCCGCCGCCGATCCGCTGGCCCGCGGCGCCGACCGTGCTGGCGGTGTTCGTCCTGCTGTTGGGCATCGCGGTGATCGCCTTCGGCCCGATGCTCGGCTTCCCCACCGATTTCCCGCTGCCGGCGGGCGTCGTGCTGATTCTGACCGGAGCCGTGTTGCTCGTCCGGCGACTGCGGCCCGATCCGCGCGATGACTCCGACGACGACGGAGCCGTCGTCTAAGCGCTCATCGTCCCCGCCGGGCGAAGGCGAGCCCGGATTTCAGCTCGCCGGCCTGAGCGGGGGTTCAGTGATGAATATCATCTAGACCTTTAAGGTTCGCCTCACCGTCACCTTATGGCCCGCGCCTTGACATTTCGCGCGCGCACCGTTGTCGGTGGAGGTGTTGACGATGATGACAGCCGAAGAGACCGTGTTCATTCTGTGGTGCCGTCTGACCGGAAACGACCAGCAGGAGTTTGGCGAGGACGAGCGAGACTCCTTCACCGCCCGGCCCCAGGTGGCCGAGCTGGCGCGCACGCCCTATGCCGTGCTGCTCGACGCGGGCATCACCGCCGCCCGCCGCGGCTCGCTCCCGTTGGAGCGTTGGCTGACCGCAGTCCGCACCGTGCGACCCGAACAGCGCACCAGCCGGCGCCAGCCGGTCGGACTCACTGGGTAGCGTCAACTGGGTGAGCACGCGCCTGGAGCCGCTGGTGAGCGAGATCCGGGCCACCGCA
>JAOPUY010000608.1 GCA_025963265.1 Frankiales bacterium
TCATCAACCACCTGCTCGGGCACAAGAGCGCCTACGAGGCCGCGCAGCCGGTCGCTCCGGCCACGGTCTCGCTGACGGTGCTCAACGGCGGACAGGCCGGCGGTTCGGCCCAGACGAACGCGAACGCGCTGATCGCGGCCGGCTTCAAGGCGACGTTCGGCGACGGCGCCTCGAGTGCGAAGACCACCATTAATTACCCGGCCGGGATGGAGAGCCAGGCCAAGACGCTGGCCGGCTACGTGCCCGGTGCGGTGGTGGCCCAATCCAGCCAGGTGAACGTGCTGACGCTGGTGCTCGGCGCCGACGGCAAGTCGGCTAAGGGCGTGGCGGCCACCTCGTCGTCAGCCTCCGCGCCGGTCACGACGCCGGCGCCGAGCAGCTCCGATCACGCCCACGCGACCTCGGCCCCGGTGGTGCGCACCGCCGCTCAGACCGGCTGCATCAACTAACTCCAACGCCGTTAGCGCCCAGAGATCGTCAACTCGGCCGGCAGCAGGAACCAGTGCCGGAAGGTGCAGCCCCTGGCGAGGTTCCGGACGGCTCTGAAGATGCTGCTCATGCCAGCGAGCCTGCGCGGTGGATGTGTCAGTCGCGATTCGGGGTCGTGAAATCAGGCGGCGGGGAGTCGGCGGTCAGTCGATCTCGGCGGCCGGCCGCGGTCCCGGCGTTGGCCAGCCAGCCCTGGTTGGCCGCGTGCCAGCCCAGCTGCAGCCGCGACCTGGCGGCCGCCAGATCCATCAAGACTCGGACGTAGCGCTGCACGCTGCGCTCGGAGATGCCGAGCTGATGGGCGATCGCGCGGTCGGTGAGACCGCTGACGAGCAGGATCAGGACCTGCGTCTCGACGCTGGAGAGCATCGTGTCGCCCGTCGCCTTCTGCTCCAAGGGCGGATTCAGCGGGGTGGCCGCGTTCCAAATGAGCTCGAAGAGGGCGGCCAGCGCGTCGAGCAGCGCGCTCGGACGAACCAGCAGGGCGCCGCTGTCGGCCGACTCGTCGGATGCGGCCAGCGCCACCAGGGCCGCCGTGTGGTCGAACAGGACGACCGTCGCCGGCACCGAGGTGGCGATTCGGAGGTTCGCCCCGTCATCGGCCGAGCGACCAAACGCGCCTTCTGGGTGGCCGACGGAGTTGGCCGAGCTGGGCTTGCGACGCTCGAGCGCAGCCGCCTCGATCACAGTGCGGTGCTGCAGTCCGCGGCGGCCGTGGTCCGGGCCGTACAACTCGGCCGCCCGGTTGGGACACAAGACCTGGGTCGGCCGCGGCAACGTCAGGAGCTCGAGGACCTCCTTCGAGGCCTGCTCGTGCAGCAAGCGCGCGTGTTGCTGCGTGCTCACCGCGCCGGTCAGCACCTCGACCGATCCGGTGATGGGAGTGGCCTCCAGCGACGCTCGGTACTCCCGGGTCAGCGAGACGATCTCGGCCTCCGCGCGATGCAGGGCGGCCTGGCGGGAGTTAATCAGCCCGCGGAAGGCGACGTCGGGCGGAATCGCGACGAAGGCGCCCCGATCACCGGCCGCTCGGTTGACCAGGCCGGCGTCCTCCAGGCGGGTCAGCAAGCGTTGGCATTCGGCCGGCTCCCGCCCGGTTTCGGCCGCGAGGTGCTCGGCGCTGGCCCCGGGGTGGCGCAGCAGGGCGCGAAACAGCTCTTCTTCCGCCGCCGGCACTCCGAGTGCGCTCAGCATGGCCGCTTCCCTTCGTCGCGGTGCTACAGCGATGCGATCGCGACCAGTGGTTGTGCTGGCTGCCCTGAGCTGGCATCGCCGTCCCCGACGTGCTTTAAATGCTATGCCGGGAGTGCGGCGATGACTAGCCGACAAAGCACGAGATCCTCCGCCGAAGTGGCGGAGGATCTCGTGCTTAACGCTCGACTGGGCTCTCAGCCGAGGCGGGTCTTCAGGGACTCGAGCTCGTCGCGGAGCGAGGACGGGACCTTGTCGCCGATCTTGTCGAACCACTCGTCGATGCCGGGCAGCTCGGCCTTCCACTCGTCCACGTTGACCGCGAGCGCGATAGCCAGGTCAGCCTCAGAGACGTCCAGGCCGTCGGTGTCCAGCGCGCTGGGGGACGGCACGCGCCCGATCGGGGTGTCGACCGCGGACGCCTTGCCCTCGATGCGCTCGACGGCCCACTTGAGCACCCGGCTGTTCTCACCGAAGCCCGGCCACACGATCTTGTTGTCCTCGTTGCGGCGGAACCAGTTCACGTAGAAGATCTTCGGCAGCTTGACCGCGTCCGCCTGCTTGCCGATCTCGAGCCAGTGGGTGAAGTAGTCGCCGGCGTGGTATCCGAGGAACGGCAGCATCGCCATCGGGTCGCGGCGCACGACGCCGGTCGCGCCGACCGCGGCGGCGGTGGTCTCCGAGGACATCGTGGCCCCCATGAACACGCCGTGCTGCCAGTCGCGGGCCTCGGTGACCAGCGGCACGGTGGTCTTGCGCCGGCCGCCGAAGATGATCGCGTCGATCGGCACGCCGGCCGGGTCGTCCCACTCGGGGGCGACGATCGGGCATTGGTTCATCGGCGTGCAGAAGCGGGAGTTCGGGTGGGCGGCCGGGGTGCCGCTCTCCGGCGTCCAGTCGTTGCCCTTCCAGTCGGTCAGGTGCGCGGGCTGGTCGTCGGTCATGCCCTCCCACCAGACGTCGCCGTCGTCGGTCAGGGCGACGTTGGTGAAGATCGAGTTGCCCTTCTCCACGGTGCGCATCGCGTTCGGGTTGGTGCCCCAGCCGGTGCCGGGTGCGACGCCGAACAGGCCGAACTCCGGGTTGACCGCGTAGAGCCGGCCGTCGGCGCCGAAGCGCATCCAGGCGATGTCGTCGCCGATCATCTCGGCCTTCCAGCCCTGCAGCGTCGGCTCGAGCATGGCCAGGTTCGTCTTGCCGCAGGCCGACGGGAAGGCGGCCGCCACGAAGTAGGACTTCTGCTCCGGGTTGGTCAGCTTCAGGATCAGCATGTGCTCGGCCAGCCAGCCCTCGTCGCGGGCCTGAGCCGACGCGATGCGCAGCGAGTGGCACTTCTTGCCCAGCAGCGCGTTGCCGCCGTAGCCAGAGCCGAAGGACCAGATGGTGCGCTCTTCGGGGAAGTGCACGATGTACTTGGTGTCGTTGCAGGGCCACT
>JAOPUY010000015.1 GCA_025963265.1 Frankiales bacterium
CCACGGCGGTCGGCTGGGACCCCGAGGACGCGCCCTCGACCTACGCCAGCGACATCACCGCGGCGAAGGTCGACGGCGGCCGCGACACGACGCACGCGACCACCCGCTCGGCGACGCCGGAGCTGGCCGCCGGCGACGCGTTGGCCGCTGATCTGGCCAGCGCCGGCTCGACCGGACCCACCGTCCGCCTCGGCGCCGCGGCCCCCGGGGCGGCCGTGCTCGCCACCGTGAGCTCGCCACCAGTGGGCACCTTGATCGAGCAGATGCTGAGCGAGTCCGACAACGTGCTGGCCGAGATGCTCGCCCGTCAGGTCGCGATCGCGGTGGGGCAGCCCGCCTCGTTCGTCGGCGCCGCCGCGGCCATCTCGAGCACCCTGTCTCGCCTGGGCATCACCGTCGGCTCCGGGATGAAGGACGGCAGCGGGCTCTCCGGCAGCGACCGGGTGCCGGCCGGGGTGCTGGGCCAGGTCTTGGTGAAATCGGTCGCGGCCGCCAATCCGAAACTGCATCCGATCGTCGCTGGGCTGTCCGTCGCCGGCTGGGACGGAACCCTCGTCGAGCAAAACCGCTTCGCGGGCGCGGCCGCCGCGGCCTATGGCCTCGTGCGGGCTAAGACGGGCAGCCTCACCGGGGTCTCCGCGCTCAGCGGCCTGGTGACCGACTCCGACGGACGGCTGCTGGTCTTCTCCTTCGTCGCCGACCAGGTCCCCGGCGGCGATCCCGACTCGTTGGCGGCCCGGCTGGCGTTAGACCAGGCCGCAGCGGCGCTGGCAGGGTGCGGCTGCCGATGATCGCCGACGGAGCTGATCTCGGCCGGTGAATCGCCCGGATGCTCATCACGGGCGTCGCGAATCGCCTACGTTGGAGGCATGAGTTCTCTGATCGACTGGGCGATGGCTGAGCGCACCGCCAGATCGCTTGCCCCCGCCCCGCCCACGGTGACGCCGGAGCAGGCCGCGGCGGTCGTCACCGAGCTGCGGAACGCCACCGAGCAGGCGGCGGCCCACGTCGCCGAGCTCACGTTGCTCCGCGAGCCGACGGTGACCGCGGCCACGGTCGTGGTCGACCGCCCCGGTTGGATCGGGGCGAACGTGGCCAGCATCGCCACCGTGATGGACCCGCTGACCGAGCAACTCACTCAGAAGCGTCCGCCCGGTCGTTTCGTCACCGGGGTCGGCGGCTTCACCACTGGGGCGCAGGCGGGGGCGATTCTCGCCTTCCTCTCCGGGAAGGTCCTCGGCCAGTACGAGTTCTTCTCAGTTGAGAAAGGCCAATTGCTGTTGGTCGCGCCGAACATCGTCGCGGTCGAGCGCTCGCTGCAGGTGGACCCCAGCGACTTCCGGCTGTGGGTTTGTCTGCACGAGGTGACCCACCGCGTGCAGTTCACCGCCGTCCCCTGGCTGCGGCAGCACATGCTGGACGAGGTGAGCGAGCTGACCCAGGTCCTCGATGTCGACCCCGACGCCGTGGGCGAGCGAATCAAGCGCGCGCTCGGCGAGCTGGCCGGCAGTTTGCGGGGTGGCGGCGAGCTCGCCCGAGACGCGGGGTCGACCGGCGGCGGTCTGCTCGCTGCGCTGACCCCGCCCGAGGCCCGCGTCGTGATGGACCGGATCACCGGCTTCATGTCCTTAGTCGAGGGGCACGCCGAGTACGTCATGAACGCCGTCGACGCCTCGGTCATCCCGTCGCAGAAGTCGATTGAGGCCAAGTTCGCCGTCCGTCGCCGCAAGGGCGGCAACCCGCTGGACCGGCTGCTCAAGTCACTGCTCGGGATGGACGCCAAGACGAAGCAGTACACCCAGGGTTCGCTGTTCGTGCGGACCGTGGTCGACAAGATCGGCTTGGCCTCGTTCAACGACGTGTGGAGCTCGCCGGAGACGTTGCCGACCAAGGCCGAGATAACCGCGCCCGAGATCTGGATCAAGCGGGTGCACGGCTCGGACTAGACCACCGGCAGCCCGGCGGCGGCCCACGCGTTCATGCCGCCGGTGAGGTTCAGGGCGCGCCAGCCGCCCCGGTTCAGGGCGTCGGCGACCACGGCCGAACGGCCCCCTAGGTGGCAGACGCAGATGATCGTTCGGTCCGTCGGCACCTCGCCCGCTCGGGCCGACAACTCGCCCATCGGGACGTGGGTCGCGGCCGGCGCATGGCCGGCCTGCCACTCGTCGTCCTCGCGGACGTCGAGCAGGAACGCCCCGGCTTGAATCTGGCGGTCGGCCTCCAGCGCGCTGATCTCGGTGCTCGGGGCAGCGTCGGTTGGCTCGTCGGGGTGCATGGCTCCAGGCTAAACACTCTCCGGGAGGATGAGCCGATGGGACCGCACCCGGCAGTGGCCGCCACCCGGCTGGCCGTCCGACGCTCGCTGCGCGAGCACGCGCCGGCGGGTGCCCTGTTGCTAGTCGCCTGTTCCGGGGGCGCGGACTCGATGGCCTTGGCGGCGGCGACGCTGTTCGAGGCACGGCGGGCCGATCGTGCGGCCGGGCTGGTCACCGTGGATCACGGCCTGCAAGCGGGCTCAGACCGGCAGGCCGAGCGGGTGGCGACGCTGGGCTACGAGCTCGGCTTCGACCCGGTGCACCTGATCGCGGTGACGGTCCCGGCGCCCGCCGCGGCCGGGGGCCCCGAGGCGGCGGCCCGTGCGGCCCGCTACTCGGCGCTGGAGGCGGTGCGCGGGTCGGCCTGCATCTTGCTCGGACACACCGCCGACGACCAGGCCGAGACCGTGCTGCTGGGCCTGGGCCGCGGCTCCGGGCCGGGCTCCATCCAGGGCATGGCGCCGGCCCGCGCTGGCTACCTGCGGCCGCTGCTCGGGCTGCGGCGGTCAGACACCGTCGCTTGTTGCGCCGCATTGGGGCTGCCGGTGTGGGACGACCCGCATAACTCCGACCCGCAGTACCGCCGGGTCCGGCTGCGGGCCGAGGCGCTGCCGCTGCTCGACGACGTCCTCGGCGGCGGCGTGGCCGGTGCCCTGGCTCGCACCGCGGCCCTGCTGCACGAGGACCTCGAGGC
>JAOPUY010000029.1 GCA_025963265.1 Frankiales bacterium
GTCCGGCGTCACATTGTTGGTCGGCCACGTGAGCTTCCTGCTGATGGACTCCTACGCCCACGTCGGCTGGGTCGGGGCACTCATCCCGTTCCAGTCGGGCTATCGGCCGTGGCAGGTCAGTTTGGGACTCGTCGCGCTTTACCTCTTGGTTCTCGTCGCGGTCACCGGAGCCCTGCGGGCCCGGCTGGCCAACTCTGAGCGGGCGACGCGCTGGTGGCGGCGGATCCATCTCAGCTCCTACGCGGCGTGGGCGATGGCGGCCGTGCACTTCCTGGTCACCGGGACCGACTCGGGCACCTGGTGGGCTCGGGCGGTGCTCATCGGCGGAACCGCGGTGGTGGCGACTGGCGTCATCGCCCGGCTGAGCGACCGACCGGGTCTGACCCCACGGGTGCACGCTCCGGTTGCTCGGCCGGCCGATGGGCTCGCTCGGCCGGCCGATCCGCTGGCCCGGCCGGTCGATCGGCGCGTTCGCCTCGGAGCTGGACGGTGACCGCCATGCTCGGCCTGAACCAGCACGGCGGCGGCCGACCGTTGCGGTCGCGGCCGCCCGCTGGGCTGGGCTGGGTCGGCCAGCCCCGGCTGCTGCGGGGAATCGCGTCCCGCGACCTGACTTCGTACGCCGAGCATCTGGGCGAGCATGGCCCGCGGCCGACGCTGACCCGCGAGGCCCTGCTGGCGCAGCTCGACGCGGTCGCCCTCGCCGGCCGGGGTGGCGCCGGTTTCTCGCTGGCCGCCAAGATCCGGTCCCTGCGATCGGGGCCGGACGCCCGTCCGGTCGTGGTCGTCAACGGCTGCGAGGGCGAGCCGGCCAGCGCGAAGGATGCCGCCCTGCTGACTCGCGTGCCCCACCTCGTGCTCGACGGGGCGCTGGCCGCCGCAGCGGCGCTGTACCCCGATGCGGCGGTGTACCCCGATGCGGCGCTGGACGCCGGTCGGGCGCTGGACCCGGGCCGGGTGCTGATCGCGGTGTCCAGCCCGTCCGTGGCAGCCGCCGTCCAGCGCGCGGTGGCCGCTCGTCCGGACAGCCCTCGTTTCCAGACTCATCTGTTGCCCGAGCGTTACATCACGGGCGAGGCTCGCGCGCTCATCTCCGCCCTCAACGGCGGGGCCGCCACCCCACCCGGGCGGCGGGTGCTACCGAGCGAGTCCGGGGTCGGCGGCCAGCCAACGCTGTTGTCGAACGCGGAAACCTTCGCGCAGCTGGCGTACCTGACGAGGGTCGGCCCGGCTGGCTTCGCCGAGGTCGGGACGCGCCGGGAACCAGGCACGACCTTGCTCACCGTCTCGGGCGCCGTCGCCCGACCGGGGGTCATGGAGGTCGCACTGGGCACGCCGCTCAGCGCCGTGGCCGAGGCCGTCGGGGCTGAGCCGGCCCGAGCGGTGGTCATCGGCGGGTACCACGGCGGTTGGCTGAGCGAGCAGACGTTGCGGTCCGGGCCGGTGCCGATCTCGCGCGCCGGACTGGGCGCGGTCGGCGCCACACTGGGCGCCGGGGCGGTGATGTTCCTCGGCGTCGACACCTGCGCGCTCGGCGAGCTGACCCGGGTCGCGCAGTGGTTGGCCGATCAGTCAGCCAAGAATTGCGGGCCGTGCGCCTTCGGCCTGCCGGCGTTGGTGCAGGACCTCCTTGCGCTGAACGGTGGCTCGGCTGGTCCTGCTGGTCCTGCTGGTGCTGCCGGCCCCGTCGGGCCCGTCGGCTCGGCCGGTTTGGCCGCGCTGGACCGGCACGCCCGCATGGTGGCCGGCCGAGGTGCCTGCTCGCACCCCGATGGCGCGGTGCGGTTTCTGTCCTCGGGATTGGCCGCGCTGGCCGATGAGGTGCGCGACCACCAGGCCCACGGTGGCTGCGGCCGTCCCGTCCAAGGGGACTTGCCGCTATGAGAACTGCGACCTCACACGAGGCGGCGGCGGTCGGGGCCGGATCCCTGCGGATCGACTGGACCCGCTGCGACGGCCACGGCCACTGCGCGGCGTTGCTGCCGCGAGCGATCACGCTCGATGACTGGGGCTATCCGATGATCGACGCGGCTGCGGTCGGCGACGAGCACTTGAGCGACGTGAAGCGAGCCGTGTCTGCCTGTCCCTCGCTGGCCCTGCGGCTCGAACGCTGAGGCGGCCCCGCGCTCGCGTGGCCGTGCGGAAATTCAGCGATCTTTGGCGCGAAATGGCGGCGCGCTGACCTGGACCGGCTGGCTACCGTAACGGCGTGACTCAGACTCCCGTGGCTCCGCCGGCCGATGACAAGGACTGGACGTGGGTGCTCGAACGGCCCTGCCCGGAGTGCGGATTCGATGCGGCGAAGCTATCCGGCCGCGAGGTGCCCGCGATCGTGCGGGACGCCGTCGTGGCCTGGGCCGGCGTGCTCGCGCGGCCGGACGCGGCGGTGCGGCCCGAGCCCCTGCTGTGGTCGGCGCTGGAGTACGGCTGTCACACCCGCGACGTCTTCTCGATCTTCGGAGCGCGGACGCGGCTGATCCTGGAGCAGGACGAACCGACTTTCGCCAATTGGGATCAGGACGAGACGGCGCTGACCGAGCGTTACTGGGAGCAGCAGCCCAGCGTGGTCGCCGGTGAGCTCGCGGCGGCGGGCGAGCAGATCGCGGTGCAGTTCGAGAACGTCGAGCCTGATCAGTGGCACCGGGTCGGCCTGCGCTCGAACGGCTCGGTCTTCACGATCGACACGTTGGGACGTTATTTCGCCCATGACGTCGTCCACCACTTGTGGGACGTAGGGGCAAAATCCCAGATAGCCGACTAGCTGGTCGTGAACGTCATATCGGGGCCGCTGTGAACTGCTCCGTGACGAAGACCGTCCCGGTATCGAATCTCGAAACCGTTGATGCGCAGCTTCCCCGCCCGCTGGGGTCGGATCGCGACGAGAATCCGATAGGGGCTGTTCTCGCTGACGTCGACGGCGCCGAAAGTAAACGGAGT
>JAOPUY010000036.1 GCA_025963265.1 Frankiales bacterium
CGGTGCCGCTGCGGTGGCCTTGGCCGCAGGCTTAACGACGTGGGGGGTGCGAGTCGGCCTCAATCCGCTTCGTCGCGTCACCCGCACGGCGCAGGAAGTGACAGCCGAACTTGGCCCGGACGGTGCGGGTCTGGAACGGCGTGTTCCCGAGACCGACCCCTACACCGAGGTCGGGCAGGTGGCTTCCTCGGTGAACACGCTTTTGAGTGCGGTCCAGAACGAGTTCGCGGCTCGGGTCCGTAGTGAAGACCGCATGCGGCAGTTTCTGGCCGACGCCAGCCACGAACTACGCACGCCGCTGACCTCCATTCGCGGTTACGCCGAACTGTCCCGCCTGCAAGGTCAATCGAGCAATGACGCCGATGACCCGATGCGGCGGATCGAGGTCGAGGGCACTCGCATGTCCCGGCTGGTCGAGGATCTGCTGGTGCTGGCCCGGGGTGATGACAAGTCCAGCGAGGCCCGCCGAGACCGCATCGACGTCGACGGGCTGCTGTCCGACGCGCTGGCCAGCTCGCACGCCGCCCATCCGGAACGTGAGTATGTGCTCGGTGGCCCTAGCCACGCGATCGTGCTCGGAGATCGCGATCAGCTCCTACGGCTGCTGCTCAACCTGCTCAACAACGAGGCCGTGCACAACGAGCCTGAGCGGCCGATTCAGCTGCAGGGCGTGCCGGGGCGGACCACGGCCGGCCCGGCGGTGGCGCTGCAGGTCATCGACGGCGGCCCGGGTCTCGACCCAGTCGAGGCGACGCATGTGTTCGAGCGCTTCTGGCGCGCGGACAAGGCTCGCAGTCGGGCCAAGGGCGGCAGCGGCTTGGGCATGGCCATCGTGGCCCAAATCGCCGCGGCTCACGGCGGCGAGGTCAACTTCGAGTCCTCGGTCGAGGCCGGCACTCGGGTCACTGTGACACTGCCGCTGCTAGCAGTTGCTTCGACTCCAGCAGCAGTTCAATCTGCCGGTAACTAAGCCGCTCAGGGGTAGTTGAAATCGAGCAGCGCCAATTTCGGCTGCCTTCCTACTTCCCAGCGGTGTTTGTTGCCCAGAGCGCACCTTTGCTGCCACTCGCGGGACGCGAAATTACGCCGATGCCCGCTCTTGTCGAGAAATCGAGCTGATTGGCTGGCGTGTAGAAAGGGCCGGCCGCCGTGCGACTCGACCAGGTTGCCCTTGAGCCGTGATAGGCGACCCAATTGCTGTCGCTCTGGCAAACGGCAGTGTGATGGCCGTCGGGGGACTGGAGCTTCCACACGGCCCCGGCGGTGTAGGTCCGTGCCGCGTTGGGTGGATCAACCAACGGGGCACCCGCTAGAAATCAGATCATTCGGCAATCTCGTGCGTATGGGTTTTAGCAATACTCGTGCGCGCAATTCGTGCTAAGTGGTTGCCTCTTGGCGGGCAGGCGCGTCGGCCGTCCCGCACCGCCTGGTAACCGATTAGCCAGGACACGGCAGAATTGAGCCATGCCCGTCCCCTCAGAGCTCGACCCGAAGATCGCCGCCCGGCTCAAGCGGGACACCGCCGGCCTGGTCGCCGCGGTCGTGCAGCAGCAGCACACCGGCGAGGTCCTGATGGTCGGCTGGATGGACGACGAGGCTCTGCACCGCACGCTGACCACTGGTCGCGCCACCTACTGGTCCCGCTCCCGGCAGGAGTATTGGGTCAAGGGCGACACTTCCGGGCACGTCCAGCACGTCAAGTCGGTCGCCCTGGATTGCGACGGCGACGCCCTGCTGGTCACCGTCGACCAGGTCGGCCCGGCCTGCCACACCGGCGAGCACAGCAGCTTCGACGCCGACGTCCTCGACGTGGCGCCGTGAGCGAGCCGATCACCCGCGCCGAGCTCACCGAGCTGGCCCAGACCCACCGCCTCGTGCCCATCACCCGGACCTTGTTCGCCGACGCCGAGACGCCCGTCGGGGTCTACCGCAAGCTGGCCCAGGGCCGCTCGGGCAGCTTCCTACTCGAGTCGGCCGAGCCCGGCGCGTCCTTCTCCCGCTGGTCCTTCGTCGGCGTGCACGCGGTGGCCACCCTGACCGCGGCCGACGGCCAAGCCCACTGGAGCGGCCAGGTGCCCGCCGGCGTGGACGCCGACAGCGACCCGCTGCAGGCGCTCGGCCAGGCCTGGCGCGCGGTGAAGGGATCGCGGCTGCCGGGGCTACCCCCGTTGACCGGCGGCTTCGTCGGCTACCTCTCCTACGACGTGGTGCGCTGGATCGAGCGCATCCCCGACAAAGCGGCCGACGAGTTCGGGCTGCCCGAGCTGACGATGCTGCTGGTGACCGATCTGGCCGCCTTCGATCACCACCAGTGCCAGGTCGTGCTCATCGCGAACGTGATGCTCAACGAGGCGATGACCGCCGCCGAGCTCGATCAGGTCTATGCCGACGCCCAGAGCAGACTGGACGAGATGGCCCGGAACCTGGCCACCCCGGCGCCCTCGACGGTCGGGACGTTCTCCGAGGTCGGGCCGAAAGCCGCCGTCTCCCGCACTCCAGCCGGGCAGTACCTGCCGGCCGTCGAGGCGGCGTTGGAGGCGGTCCGGGCCGGCGAGGTGTTCCAGATCCAGATCGGCCAGCGGTTCGAGGTCAGCACTCCGGCCGACTCCTTTGATGTCTACCGGGTGCTGCGAACGCTCAACCCGTCTCCGTATATGTACTACGTCCGGCTCGCGGACTTCGACATCGTCGGCTGCAGCCCCGAGGCGCTGGTCACCGTCAAGTCGGGCACCGCCGTCCTGCACCCCATCGCCGGCACCCGCAAACGCGGCGACACCGCCGAGCGCGACGCCGCCCTGGCCGCCGAGCTGATGAGCGACCCGAAGGAGCAGGCCGAGCACGTGATGCTCGTCGACCTGGCCCGCAACGACCTCGGCCGGGTTTCCGCGCCCGGCACGGTCGAGGTCGTCGAATTCGGCGCCGTCGAGCGCTACAGCCACGTCTGGCACATCGTCTCCACCGTCACCAGCGAGGTCGCCGCCGGGCAGGACGCCTTCGACGTGCTGCTGGCCACCTTCCCGGCCGGCACTCTGACCGGCGCCCCGAAGGTCCGGGCGATGGAACTCATCGACGAGCTCGAGCCGGTCCGGCGCGGCGTGTACGGCGGTGCGGTCGGCTACCTGGACGCGGCCGGCGACCTCGACATGGCCATCGCGATCCGCACCGCGGTGATGCGCGACGGCATCGCCTACGTCCAAGCCTCCGCCGGCATCGTGGCGGACTCGGTGCCGCCCAACGAGGAGGCCGAGACTCGGAACAAGGCCCGGGCGGTGTTACAGGCGATCGCCACGGCCGAGACGCTGAAGCCGCAGCAGTGACTGAGTCCGAGAGCCACACCAGCGCAGTGGCCGGCGCCAGCGCGGCCGAACTGCGGGCCCAGGCCGAGCAATCGGCCCGGCGGCGTCAGATCGGCACGGTCGCGGTGCTCATCGCCGCCGGCGGCGGTCTCGCCCTGTTGGCCACCGACCGCGTCTGGCTCAGCTTGACCGCCCAACGGGCCGCCCCGTTCAGCCCGCTCGTCGTGCAGGCCCACGGTCGCAACATCTACGGCGCGCTCACTGGACTGTCCATCGTGGTGCTGCTCGGCGCGGTGTTGATGCTCGTCACCGGCCGCTGGGCCCGCATCGCCCTCGGAGTGCTCCTGGGCGCCATCTCAGTCGCGACCGTGGTCTACGGCGTCCGCGGGCTGCAGACTCCCTCCCACTCGCGCCTAGTCG
Organism: Frankiales bacterium; assembly: GCA_025963265.1. Lineage (GTDB taxonomy): Bacteria > Actinomycetota > Actinomycetes > Mycobacteriales > Jatrophihabitantaceae > Jatrophihabitans_A. The sequence goes on from JAOPUY010000036.1 coordinate 3,717, forward strand.
AGCTGTTAGGCGGCAGCGCCAAGATCGGCTCGGCGGCCGTCACCGACGTCAGCCACCCGGCTTGGGCCGTTTTGACCATCTGCGCGGGGCTGGTCTCACTGGCCGGCGCGGTGCTGCTCGTGCTGCTGTCCGGACGCTGGACTTCGGGCCTGTCCAGCCGCTACGAGGCCCCGGCGTCGGCCGCCAAATCCAGCGATCCCTGGCGGTCACTCGACCGCGGTGAGGATCCGACAATCTTCGATCGCTAGCATCGATAGTCATTAGTCCTGCAATACGGGGTTTACCGGAGCGACACGAGCGAGGGAGAACCGTGAGAAACGTCCTCGACGAGATCGTCGCGGGAGTGCGCGAGGATGTCGCCGCGCGCGTTGCTCGGGTGCCCTTGGACGAGGTCAAGCGACTCGCCGCGGACGCTTCGCCCGCCTTGAACGGCTTGGCCGCCCTGCGGGAACCCGGCGTCGCGGTCATCGCCGAGGTCAAGCGGCGCAGCCCGTCCAAAGGCTCGCTGGCCGAGATCTCCGACCCGGCCGGACTGGCCTGCGAGTACGAGCTCGGCGGGGCTCGGGTCATCAGCGTGCTCACCGAGGAGCGCCGATTCGGCGGTTCGTTGGACGACCTGGACTCGGTGCGGGCGCGGGTGTCCATCCCCGTGCTGCGCAAGGACTTCATCGTGAGCTCCTATCAAGTGCACGAGGCGCGGGCCCACGGCGCCGACCTGGTGCTGCTGATCGTCGCCGCCTTGGAGCAGAACGTGTTGATCGGCCTGCGTGAACGGGTCGAGTCCCTGGGCATGACGGCCCTGGTCGAGGTGCACGACGAGCAGGAGGCATCGCGCGCCCTCGACGCCGGCGCGCGCGTCATCGGCGTCAACGCCCGCAACCTCAAAACCCTCAAGATCGACACCACCGTGTTCGAGCGCGTCGCCCCCGGACTGCCCTCCGACGTCGTCAAAATCGCCGAGTCCGGCGTCCGCGGCGCCCACGACCTGCTGACCTACGCCTCGGCCGGCGCCGACGCGGTGCTGGTCGGCGAGGGCCTCGTCACCTCGGGCAACCCCCGGCAGGCCGTGGCCGACCTGGTGACCGCCGGCTCGCACCCGGCGACCGGACGCAACGCGCGATGAGCATCCCGAGCGGGCGATGGCGTCGCTGACGAAGTCCGTCAGCCCGATCGCCCACCCCTGCAGGAGATAGCTATGCCCACCACCCCGCCGCCCACCACCCCGCCGCCCACCACCCCGCCGCCTGCTGTTCCGGAGCCGGCCGCCCCACTCACCGTCCCCGATGCCACCGGCCACTTCGGCCCGTATGGCGGGCGGTTCGTCCCCGAGGCGCTCGTCGCCGCCCTAGACGAGATCGCCGCCGAATTCGCGCGGGCCCAGGCCGACCCGGCCTTCGGCGCCGAGCTCACCCGGCTGCTGCGCGACTACGGCGGGCGCCCCTCGCCGCTGTCGGAGGCCGAGCGCTTCTCCGAGCACGCCGGCGGCGCCCGGGTGCTGCTCAAGCGCGAGGACCTCAACCACACCGGCTCGCACAAGATCAATAACGTGCTCGGCCAGGCCCTGCTCACCAAGCGGCTGGGCAAGACCCGGGTCATCGCCGAGACCGGCGCCGGTCAGCACGGGGTCGCCACCGCGACCGCCGCCGCGTTGCTGGGGCTGTCCTGCACGGTCTACATGGGCGAGGAGGACACCCGGCGGCAGGCTCTGAACGTCGCCCGGATGAAGCTGCTTGGCGCCGAGGTCGTCCCGGTCACCACCGGCTCCCGCACGCTGAAGGACGCCATCAACGAGGCGATGCGCGACTGGGTCGCGAACGTCGACGACACTCACTACCTGCTCGGCACCGCTGCCGGCCCCCACCCGTTCCCGCTGATGGTCCGCGAGTTCCATCGCCGGATCGGTGACGAGGCCCGGGC
>JAOPUY010000058.1 GCA_025963265.1 Frankiales bacterium
TGACGACGGTGGCGCTCCAGCCCTCGTCTGCGCGGCCGAGGTGAGGATTCAGATGGACGCCATGATTCAGTTCCCCACCGCCCACAACGAGCCGGTGCGCGACTACGCTCCCGGCTCGCCCGAACGTCACGAGATCGAGGCGGCGCTGCGGGAGTTGAGCGGACAACGACTCGAGCTCACCTGCACGGTCGGCGGCGTCCAACGTCTGGGCGGCGGCGTCCGGCGACCGGTCGTCCAACCCCACAAGCACTCGCACGTGCTGGGTGAGTACGGCGAGGCGACCGAGGACGACGCCCGCGACGCGATAGCCGCCGCCCTGGCCGCGGCGCCGGCTTGGCGGGCGATGTCCTACGCCGAGCGGGCCGCGATCTTCCTCCGGGCCGCCGACTTGTTGGCTGGCCCTTGGCGGGCCAGGCTCAACGCGGCGACCATGCTCGGCCAGTCCAAGACCGTCATCCAGGCCGAGATCGACTCCGCCTGCGAGCTGATCGACTTCTGGCGCTTCAACGTCGGCTTCGGCGCCCAGGTGCTGGCCGAACAGCCGCAGTCCTCGCCCGGCGTCTGGAACTCCCTCGATCATCGACCGCTCGAGGGCTTCGTTTACGCCATCACCCCGTTCAACTTCACCGCCATCGCCGGCAACCTGCCGACCGCGCCGGCCCTGATGGGCAACGTGGTCATCTGGAAGCCCTCGGAGACTCAGCTGCTGGCGGCCCATTTCACCTTGCGGCTGCTGGAGGCGGCCGGGCTGCCGGCGGGTGTGATCAACCTGCTCACCGGCGATGGCCGCGCGGGTTCGGCGGTGGCGCTGGCCCACCGCGACCTGGCCGGCATCCACTTCACCGGCTCCACGGCGACCTTTCAGCAGCTCTGGCGCGAAGTCGGGGCTCATCTGGCCGACTACCGGACCTATCCGCGGCTGGTCGGCGAGACCGGCGGCAAGGATTTCGTGCTCGCCCACCGCTCGGCCGACATCGACGTCCTGCGCACCGCACTGCTGCGTGGATCCTTTGAGTATCAAGGGCAAAAGTGCTCGGCCGCGTCCCGCGCTTACGTGCCGGCCTCGCTGTGGCCGGAGCTGGCCGACGAGCTGGCCGCGCAGACCGACGCGCTCACCATGGGCGATGTGAGCGACTTCAGCAACTTCATGGGGGCCGTGATCGACCGCCGCGCCTTCGACCGGTTGGCCCGAGTCCTCGACCGGGCCAAGAACGATCCCGAGCTGGAGATCCTGGCCGGTGGAACCGCCGATGACAGCGAGGGATTCTTCATCCGCCCGACCATCCTGCTCGCCTCCAATCCCCAGCACGAGGTGTTCTCCACTGAGTACTTCGGTCCGATCCTGGCCGTGCACGTCTATGACGACAGCGCCGACGGCGCGTTTGAGAAGGTGCTCGACCTCGTCGATCAGGCGGCGCCCTACGGCCTGACCGGCGCCGTCATCGCCACTGATCGGTCTGCGATCGCGCTGGCCGCTGAGCGGTTGCGCTTCACCGCCGGCAACTTCTACATCAACGACAAGCCGACCGGCGCGGTCGTCGGACAGCAGCCGTTCGGCGGATCGCGAGCCTCGGGAACGAATGACAAGGCGGGCTCGATCCTGAACCTGCAGCGGTGGGTGTCGCCGCGTTCGATCAAGGAGAGCTTCGTGCCAGCTCGCGCCGTCAACTACCCGCACCAGGCAGAGCCGCCGGGTGAGCCGCTGGTTGAGTCGTCGGCTGAGCGGCCGGCGGGGGATCAGGCGTGAGCGTCCTGCGGGCGCCGTTGCTGGCCCTGGCCCGTTCCGCTCGGGTCCGTCGGCGGGCCGAGCACTCCCGGCTGACCCAATCCGTGGTGCGGCGCTACGTCGCCGGTCCGACCGAGGCCGACGCACTTCGAGTCACCCACGAGCTGCTCAGCGCCGGGCTGCAGGTGACGCTGGACTTCCTCGGAGAGGACGTCACGGCCGCCGAGCAGATCGATCGGACGGTTGCGGCCTATCGGTCCGCGCTCAGCGCGCTGGCCGGGCAAGGCCGGGGTCCTCGGGCCGAGGTCTCGGTGAAGCTTTCGGCCCTCGGGCAGTCGCTTCCGGTCGACGGCGAAAAGCTGGCGCTGGAGGCCGCGCGGGCGATCTGCGAGTCGGCGGCCGCCGCCGGCACCACCGTGACGATCGACATGGAGGACCACACCACCACCGATTCGACCCTAGGCCTGGTGCGGGATCTGCGGGTCGACTTCCCCTGGGTGGGCGTGGTGCTGCAGGCCTACCTGAAACGCACCGAGGGCGACTGCCGAGACTTGGCCCGGGTGGGTTCGCGAGTGCGGCTGTGCAAGGGCGCGTACGCCGAGCCGGAGTCGGTGGCCTACCGCGGCGAGGAGGTCTCGCAGTCCTACCGGCGCTGCCTGGACGTGCTGCTGGCCGGACCGGGCTTCCCGATGATCGCCACCCACGACCCGGCCATGATCGCCGCGGCGCAGTCGGCCGTCGCTCGGTTCGCTCGAGCCGGGGACACCCTTGAGTTCCAGATGCTTTACGGCGTGCGGCCCGATGAGCAGAGCGCGCTGGCCGCGCGGGGCCACGCCGTCCGGGTCTATCTTCCCTACGGAGAGGAGTGGTACGGGTACTTCATGCGCCGGCTGGCAGAGCGGCCGGCAAACCTCGCGCTGTTCTTGCGCTCCCTTACCTCGCGGAAGTAACTGCCTCGGGTAAAGTCGCCTCACCCCGACTGGGGACGTGAAGGGGTGAGGAGTGGCCGCGAACGACGGGCGCGACGGGGACTACGCCGGGCCGCCGAACTCCAGCTATGACCCGTTTGCCCAGCCCGCGCAAGGGTTTCCGCCACCGTACGCCCAATCGCCGTCGGTCCAGCCGCCCTACGCCCAGCCCTACCCGCCGTATCCGCCCTACGCCCAGCCGTATCCGATGGTCTCACCACCTCATCCGTACGCCAGTTATCCCCAGCCCACGACCAGAAATGGCCTGGCGATCGCGTCGTTGGTCTGCAGCGTGCTCGGCCTCTGCTGCGGAATCGGCGCGTTGGCCGGCATCGGCCTGGGCATCGCCGGCTTGAATCAAGCCCGGGAGATCGGCAGCGGCCGGGGCCTTTCCATCGCCGGCATCATCGTCGGCGCGCTCGGGGTGCTCGTCGCGGTCGGGTGGCTGATCGTCCTCATCGTCGGCTTCAACAACTGAGCTCAGTCATAGATCGCTTCGAGAAACCAAGCCTGCGCGGCGACGTCGAAGCAGACTAGGAACGCACGGCCGACCGGGTCGACCATCTGCAAGCGGACCAGCTGCCGATGCGCCTCGGCGTCCCACCACCGCTCGTCCACCGGCCAGGGACCGGCCCAGGCGGTGACGGCGCTCGGCGAGCCGTTGGCGGTGAACGTGGCGGGCGGCGCGGGGATCATGCCGCGTTCGGTGACGATCACCATCCGGCCGGCCCGGTCGAGCACCTCCAGCGGACGCGGGGGATCGATGATCACCGACGGCGCCGGCGCGGGCAGCCGTCCCGGCCAGGGACGGGCGGCCACGGTGTCATCCGGGCGCTCGTCACCCCACGGGATCAGCTGGGTCCGCTGCGCGGGGCCCCGGCCGCCGGACACCACCGGAGTCCGCACCGAGCCGTGCCCGAGCAGGGTCTGCACCCGGGCCAGCGCGCGGTGCGCCCGTTCGTCCTCGGTCCCGTCGCCGCCCCAGAGCGCGCGTTGATGCACCCCCGTCGGCACGGTCTCGATCGGCGTCAGCCGCAGCGCGTTCACCGGGCCGGATGGGGCATTGGGATCCTCGCCGCGCCGGCTCAGCCAGCCCTCCAACTGCCAGCGCACCCGGTCGGTGATGTCGACTGCGGTCAGCACCCCGGCGTGCCGCCACCGCCGCACGGTCTCCTCGCCCTGGTCGGTCTGGGCGATGAGCTCGAAGCAGGTGCAGGCCAGGCCGTGATCGGCCAAGTCGGTGACGAACTCCTCGATCGCGCCGCGGGCGCTGAACGCGATGGAGTCCACCCGGTCCAGCGGCGGTTCGAACTCGATGCCGACTTCGAACTCGACCGGCGGTCGGCGCCCGGCGATGGGCCGCGCGTCGGCACCGCCGGCCTGCCGGTGGGCCCAGGCGCCGGCCGGGCCGAAGCGGGCCTGCACATCGGTGGCCGACAGCGCGGCGAAAGCGCCCAACGTCCGGATCCCGAGTCGCTTCAGCAGGTCGACCAGCTCGGGCTCATCCAGAGTTTCTATCGGTAACGCCGAGAGAAACTCCGATGACTGGCCAGCCGGGACGATGTTGCCCCGCCGAGCGGCCTGCTCGGCGGCGAACGCGCCGTCGGCGACACCGATCAGCACGTCGGAGGTGTGCTCGGCGATCGTGCGGGACAACGCGTGCAGCACCGCGGTCTCGCCGCCGAAGTACCGGGTCGGGCCCTTGATGCCGATGGCGGCCAAGCCGGGCCGATTCACCTCGACGCCGGGAGCGATGGCCTCGATGGCGGCCAAGATCGGCTCGAAGGCGCGGGCCTCGGCCGCCTCGTTGCGCGCGAGCACGATCAGTTCCGGGCAGCGGCCCTGCGCCTCGCGGCGGCGCAGGCCACGAGCCACTCCGCGTTGCCGCGCCGTCCAAGAGCAGGCCACCACCCGGTTCGCGGTGAACACCGCGACCACCTCGTCGGCGGCCAGGCCGTGCTCGCTCCGGGCCGTCGTCACCGGCCAGTCGGGGCACCAGACCGCGGCCATCCGGGGGGGAGCGACGGCGTTCATCAGGAGCCGGTCAGCCGGACTGGCTCGCTGACGCCGCCGGAGGGCAGGGGCAGCAGCAGCTGAGCCGTGCGGGGCCGCGCCGATCGCCCCTTACCGGTGGCGGACACCGTGAGCTGGCGGGACTTGATCCGTCCGTAGCCCTCGCCGATGCCCGTCCAGTGGTGGTGCTGGGCCGACAGCTCGACGCTGACCGCCGGCCAGTCCGCCGCGTGCTGGCCGAAAAGCATCAGCACCGCGTCCTTGGTGCGGGCGCGCGCCGTCAACCGACGCGCGTCGCCGTCGACTATCCCGCTCCGACCGCCGCCGCCGCCGCCCA
>JAOPUY010000069.1 GCA_025963265.1 Frankiales bacterium
GCGCGTCCGGGCGTGAGCCCGGCGACCTCGGCCACCAGCGCGCCGTTGGGCTGACCGCTCCAGAGCTGCTCTCGCTCGGTGTAGCGCTTGTCCCACTCCGCCCGCACCGCAGGGTCCCCGACGTACCGGTCGGCGGGCGGGGGAGTAGGGAACGCGGGCGATGCGGGGGCGATGTCGTCGGTCACTGGGCCATCGTCACCTAGCTCACCCCGGTCTGGCCACTCCGGCCGTCAGCCGCGGCTATCCGTTCGCCGGCGCGGGTGGGATGTTCTGGTTGATGTGGAAGAGGTTCTCCGGGTCATAGCGACGCTTGATCCGGGTCAGGCGTTCGTAATTTCCCCGATAGGAAGCCTGAACCCGGTCCGGTCCCTCGTCCATCATGAAGTTGACGTAGGCCCCGCCGGCCGACGTGGGATGTAGCTCCTCCCAGTAGTCGCGCGCCCACTGCGAGATCGCGGCCGCGTTCGCCGGATCGGGGTCGACTCCGACGATCACGCCAGCCCAGCCGCCATCGCGGTAGGCGAACGCCGTCCCAGTGGACGGAACGCGGCTAGCCGCGCCGTCGATCGGGTACAGGTGCATGGTCGAGTGGCCGGTCGGCAGCTGCGCGCCGTAGCGGCGGTGCACCTCGATGGCCTCGTCGGAGATTTCGCTGAACACGTCGGCCCGCCAGTACCACTGGAGTCCGGCCGGGTAGAGCGCGTCGAATGCGCTTTGCAGCGCGGTGAACGGCATCTCCTGCAACCCGACGAGCAGGGGCGAGCCGAACTCCTTGATCGGCGCCAGCACCTCCTCGGCCCGATCGTGGGGGCCGGTGTAGCACCAGACGATGACGCAGGACTTGCGGCCCCACAGCTCCTCCGGGAACGGCGGCGCGGGCGGGATGGTGATCAGCCCGATCCAGCCGCTGAGTTCCTCCGGCAGTGAGGGCAGCAGCGCGCGATACCACCGCATCACCTCGGCGGTGTCGTCGAAGTCGTAGAGCACCGGGCCGCCGATGATCGTCCCGTGCTCGCCGATCTCGTGCAGGCGGAAGGTGAACGAGGTGACGACCCCGAAGTTTCCACCGCCGCCCCGCAACGCCCAGAACAGATCGGGATGCGAGCTCTCGCTGGCCGTGACGAAGGTGCCGTCGGCCAGCACCACGTCGGCGCTGAGCAGGTTGTCCACCGTCAGGCCGAAGCGCCGCGACAAATATCCGATGCCCCCGCCGAGGGTCAGCCCGGCGACTCCGGTCGAGGCCAGAAAACCGGACGGCGTGGCGAGGCCGAAGGCGACAGTGGCGTGGTCGACGTCGCTCCAGGTGCAACCGGCGTCGACGCGGACGGTGTGGTTGACCGGATCCACCGTCGTGCTGCGCAGCAAGGACAGGTCGATGACCAGCGCGCCGTCGGAGACCGCGTGCCCGGCGGCGTTGTGGCCGCCGCCGCGGATGGTCAGCTCGAGGTGGTGCTCGCGGCCGAATCGCACCGCCGTGATGACGTCGGCGACGTCGCGGCAGCGCGCGATCGCGGCCGGCCGCTTGTCGATCATCGCGTTGTACACCGCCCGCGCCTCGTCGTAACCGGCGTCGCCGGCGGTGATGAGCTCACCGTGCAGGGCCGCCGCCAGTTCTGGGTACGGCGGGGTCTCGGTGCCGGTCACGCTCGCCGTGGTTGTGCTCATCGCAAGTTCCTTTCAGCTGGGCGCTCAAGGGGTAGAGCGCGATTCCAGCAACGCTAGGAACGCAGCGTTCGCGAAACGTTCGGGCCGAGGCCGATCAGCGGCCCGGTCGAGGTCAGGCCGACCGAACGCCAAGCGCGGCCAGGTCGGCCTGGCAGCGCCGCCGCAGCGTGCGGCTGCCCTGCTCGGCGGCCTGCTGCTCAGCCGCGCGAAGCCGTTCGATGGCCGCGGGCCGGTCGTCGTAGGCCGCGCGCATCCGCATCACCTCCGGCAGCCACCACAGATCGACGCTGGTCGAGCCGACCACCAGCGCGCCGTCGAGCGTTCCGCGCGCGTCCTGTTCGAGGCCGTTGCCGGCGTAAAGGTCAGCCAGCAACGTCAGCCAGTACGGCATCCGGGCGATGGAGCCCTCGGACCGAAGGTTGTCGACTCCGCGCCGCGCGAGCTCGAGGCCAGCCGGGCCGCCGAGCGACCACCCGAGGAGCACCTTGGCCCACTCGCGGTAATAGGCGAAGTCGTAGCGGTCGCACAGCTCGCGCAGCTCGCCGACGCGCTGCTCCAAGGCGCTGGCGTCAGCGCCGAGTTGAGCGGTAACGCCGGCGTAGGCCAGCGCGACCGCCACGTTGTAAGGACTATCGGTCGTGCGGGCCACCGCGACCGCCTCGGCCGCGGTCTGGGCGGCCTTGTCGGCCGCCCCGAGCAGCCAATAGGCGTGCGCGGCGAAGGCCCGGCCGTGCACGTCCGGACGGGTTCCGACGCTGAGCAGGTCGGATCCGCCGAGGGTGACGGCCAGTTCCAGATGCCGCACCGCCTCGGCCAGCCGGCCCAGGCTGACCGCCGAACCGCCGATGGCGAAATGCGCCGGCGCGCTCGCGGCCGAATCGGGTTCGACCAGGGAAAGCGCCCGGGTCGCCGTCTCGTAGGCGGCGAGGTTGTCGCCTTGGACGAACTGCGTCGTCCACAGTCCGACTAGGCCGGTCAGGACCGAGTCCCGGCTGCCCACCTCCTCGGCGAGTGCGATGGAACGCTGCACCGTGCGCTGCAGTTCCGGCGATGAGTAGCCGTAGCTGGCGTTGAGCGGGGCGGCCATGGCCTCCAGGCCGGCCAGTTCTTGGCGCTGGCGATCGCGGCCCTCGGGCATCGTCTGGATGAGGGCTAACGCCTCCTTGTGCAGCCGGATCGACTCGGCGTGCGCGAACATGCCGGCCGCCAGCTCGGCCGCCCGGCGGTAGTAGCCGACCGCTCGCTCCACCCGCCCGCCGCGGGCGTATTGCTCGGCGAGCTGGGCCGAGACCGCGTCCGGGTCATCGGCGTGCAGCAATTCCAGGCCCTGCGCGACCCGGCGGTGCAGCAGCCAGCGCCGGGCCGGGCTGACCTGGGCGTAGGCCGCCGCCCG
>JAOPUY010000075.1 GCA_025963265.1 Frankiales bacterium
CGGGCGGCGGCCGAGTGCGCTTAGCCGAAGTTCAGCCGACTCACAGCGAGCGCCGCGCGCCGGTCGGTAACTTCGAGGTATGGAAGAGAACAGAGCCCGACGGGTGACCGACGCCCTGCGTGCCCGCGGGGTCGATGCCCACGTCGCGCACGCCGGCGTCTACGTGTTCGGGGTGCGCATTGTGCTTGGCGATGGCCGGGAGGCGATCTGGGACGCGGACGACACGGCTGGCCTGGAGGCCAACGTGCTTCAGGACGGCGACCTGGTCGGCTTCGTCCCAGTGATCGAAGGGTCGGAGGACTTCGACGACACGCAGACGGTGGCCGCCATCGCGCGGACCGAGTACGACCGGCCGGTAGCCCAGCAGCGCGCCACCGTTCCCGCGGCCAGCAATCCGCTGCCGCCCGAGGGCGGCGTCTTCCGCCGCTTCATCGGCGGCTTCCGGGACCGCTAAGTCAGGCGCAGGTAGCGGCGAAGGCCGAACCGGCAGCCGCGGCAAGCCTCAGCTCGTCTCCGCTTCGCCCAGCTCAGCCGGCAACGGCTCCTGGTGGACCACGGCCAACCGGGAGACCGCCCGCGTCCACGCGACGTAGAGCCGCCGCAGGCCGGCCGTCCGGCTAGCCTCGCCCGCCACGATCGCGGCCGGCTCGACCAGCACCACTGAGTCGTATTCCAGGCCTTTGGCCGCCGGGGCCGGCACCACGGTAACCCGCATCGGCTCGAGATCGGCCAGCGTCCCCGCTTCGATCTCAGCCGCGGCGAGCTGGTCGCGGACGCGGCCGATCAAAGCGTCGGGCGCGATGACGGCAACCGAGCCCTCGACCGCCAGGCAGCTCCGGACGGCGCTGAGCAGGTCATCGCTGTAGGTCAGCGCGTCACGGCCGGTTCGCATCGAGCTGGCCGCCGGCACGTCCGCCGCGATGTGCGGCAGCAGTCGGTTGGCCACGGCCAGCACCTCGCCGGGAACCCGGTAGCCCACGGTCAACGGCCGGATGGCCGCCGCCGGCTGGCCGAGGTGGCGCAGCGTCTCCGGCCACGATCCCGGAGCCCACGGGGCAGTGGCCTGGGCCAGATCGCCCAACACGGTCAGCGATCCGATCGGGCAGCGGCGAGCGACCGCGCGGCATTGCATGGCCGACAGATCCTGGGCCTCATCGACCACGACGTGCACGTACTGGTCGTTGCCGGCGATCAACCCGCGCAACTCGTCGAGCAACACCTGATCGGCGGTGGAGAATCGGGCGTTACGGGCGGCTCGAGGCGCTCGAGCGGCCCCTGGTCCCCCGGGGGGCTCAGACCACGCCAACAGCTCAAGCTCCTCGGCGTCCAAGACGGCTCCGCCGCAGCGCTGTCGAAAGGCGAGGTCGGTGTAGAGCCGGACCAGCACCTCGCGCGGATCGAGCGCGGGCCAGACCTCGTCGGTGAACGCCTTGACCTGGGGCGAGCGGGCGACCTTGCGGGTCTCGGTGTCCGACGGCGCGCCGCCCGCGTCCTCCCGCCGCCGGCGCACGTCCTGGGCCAGCAGCATCTGCAACCGCTCGCGGGCCGAGTCCCAGCGCAGCTCGCCGCTAGCCAGTGAGCGACGAGCGTCGTCGACGTAGCGGCGGGCCCGCTCGACTGGGATCCGGTACCGCCGGTTGCCCACGATCGGGACCACGTCGGACTCCGGCTTGGCGATGTGGCTGAGCACGGCCCGGCGCAGCACCTCGGCCATGCGGGCCTCGCCCTTGAGCACGCCGACCTCGATCGGCTCGGCGCGGGCGGCCGGGGCCTTGGCCGACGGTCGGGCGTTAACCGCGCCCGTGCGGACTAACTCGTCGACCGTCGTCTGGGAGATGCCGGACTCACCGAGGGCTGGCAGCACCTGCGCGATGTAGCGCAGGAACGCGGTGTTCGGTCCGACGACGAGCACTCCGGAGCGCCGCAGCCGTTCCGGGTAGGAGTAGAGCAAGTAGGCCGCGCGGTGCAGTCCGACCGCGGTTTTGCCGGTTCCGGGCGCCCCCTGGATGCAGAGCGAGGTGTCCAGATCAGCTCGCACAAGCTCGTCCTGATCGGGCTGGATCGTGGCGACGATGTCACGCATCGGGCCGAAGCGGGGTCGCTCGATCTCCTCCCGGAGCAGCTCTGAGCCCAAGACGAGGTTCACGCCCGCGTCTAGGTGCTCGTCCTCGTAGGAGGTGAGCTCGGCGGCCGTCGAGTCGCCGCCGGCGAAGCCGAAGCGGCGGCGCAGCCGGACGCCTTGCCGGTCGGCCGGGCTGGCGCGGTAGAAGGGCCGGGCGATCGGAGCCCGCCAGTCGACGACGACTGGGTCGCCATGCTCGTCCCGGATGTGCCGGCGCCCGATGTGGAAGACCTCGCCCTCCGGATGGGCCAGATCGCCGGCTTCGGGATCCCGGTCGGTGCGTCCGAAGAACGGCGCGGCGTTGCTGTCGGCGCTCAGCTGCTCGATCCGTTCAGCCCGCAGCCGGCCGAGGCCCTCGCTGGCCAGCGCGTCGACCCCGTAGTCCGCGAGCCGCTCGGCGCCCTCGCGCATCGCGATCAAGCAGCGCCGAGCTTGCGCCAGCTGCGCCCGCTCGGCGACCAGAACCGCATCCTCGCCCACGATTGAACAACAGTAGTCGGCGGCCGCCACCGGCCTGACATGATGCAACGATGACCGCGACCGGACGGCACTCGGCGGCTGAGCCCGACCCACCCGAGCCCGGGCCACGCAACGGCGCGCCTGCCGCGCCCGGCCGGCCGAACGCGGACCGAACGCGCACCGCCGAGCACGCGCGACTGGCCGAATCGCCGGACTCCTCGGACCCGTGGCGGCTCTGGGGGCCCTACCTGAGCGGCCGGCAATGGGGGACGGTGCGCGAGGACTACTCCGCCGACGGCGACGCCTGGGCCTACTTCCCCTTCGAGCAAGCCCAGGCCCGGGCCTACCGCTGGGGCGAGGACGGCCTCGGCGGCATCTGTGACCGTTATGGCTTCCTCAATTTCTCGCTGGCCCTGTTCAACGGTCGGGATGAACGGCTCAAGGAACGGCTGTTCGGCCTGACTAACCCGCAGGGCAATCACGGCGAGGACGTCAAGGAGTACTGGTGGGCCGAGGACGCGACGCCCACCCACTCCTACGCCGAGTGGCTCTACCGGTACCCGCAGGCGGCCTTCCCCTACGCCGAGCTGGTCGCCGAGAACGGCCGGCGCGGGCGTGATCAGACCGAATACGAGCTCAGCGACACCGGCGTGCTGGCCGAGAACCGGTTCTTCGACGTCGCGATCCAGTACGCCAAGGCCTCGCCGGACGACCTTTGCATTCGGATCACGGCCACCAACCACGGTCCGGACCCGGCGCCGCTTGAGTTGCTGCCGCAGCTCTGGTTCCGCAACACCTGGTCGTGGGGCCGCGATGACCGGCAGCCGAGCCTGCGCCGGCTGGAGGCCCCCGAGCTAGAGGAGGGCGGTGTTCGGGCGGTGCAGGCTGAGCACGGCTTGCTCGGACGCTACGTGCTGGCCGCGGACGGGCTGATCAGCTCAGGCGGCGCCGTCAACGCGACTCGTCCGCGGGGCGCGCTGCCGGACGTCCTGGTCTGCGACAACGAGACCGACGCGGTCGCGCTCTTCGGAGTCGCGGAGAACCCGTCCCCCTACCCCAAGGACGGCATCAACCGGCTGGTCGTGGCCGGCGACGACTCCGGGGTCAACCCGGCCGGCGTCGGGACGAAGATGGCGTTTCGCTACCGCGTCGACGCCGTGGCGCCGGGCGCCAGCGTCACCGTGCAGCTGCGGCTGCGGGCCGAGGGGCTACCCCTTCGCCCGTTCGGCGGCGCGTTCGACGCGGTGTTCGCCGACCGCAAGGGCGAGGCCGACGAGTTCTACGCCGAGGTCATCCCCGCCGCGACGACGCCGGTCGACACCGACATCGCGCGGCGGGCCTTCGCCGGCCTGCTGTGGGGCAAGCAGCTCTACCGATACTCGGTCGAGGACTGGTTGGCCGGCGATCCCGGCCAACCCGAGGCCCCGCCGCAACGCGCTGCCCGTGATGGTCGCAACGTCTCCTGGAAGCACCTCTACCTGGCCGACGTGATCTCGATGCCCGATGACTGGGAGTACCCCTGGTTCGCCTCCTGGGATCTGGCCTTTCACTGCGTGACGCTGGCCCACATCGACCCGGCGTTCGCCAAAGACCAGCTGGTGCTGCTCTGCCGCGAGTGGGCCATGCATCCCAACGGGCAACTGCCGGCCTACGAGTGGGCCTTCGGCGACGTCAACCCCCCGGTGCACGCCTGGGCGACCTGGCAGGTCTTCTGCATCGACGGGACGAACGACCGCGAGTTCCTCGTCCGCGTCTTCACCAAGTTGCTGCTGAACTTCGGCTGGTGGGTGAACCGCAAGGACGCCGACGGTTCCAACCTGTTCGAGGGCGGCTTCCTCGGCATGGACAACATCGGCTTGTTCGATCGCTCCGCCCCGCTGCCGCCGGGCTATCGACTCGAGCAGTCCGACGCGACCAGCTGGATGGCGTTCTACTGCCTGACCATGTTGCAGATCGCGGTCGAGCTGGCCCGTCACGACAAGGCCTGGGACGAGCTGGCGACGAAGTTCCTCGAGCACTTCCTGTCCATCGCGGAGGCACTGTCGACCTTCGGCAGCCAGGACGTCTCCCTGTGGGACTCAGCCGACGGCTTCTTCTACGACGTGCTGGTGAACCCCGACGGCAGCTACCAGCAGCTGCCGGTGCGGTCGATGGTCGGGTTGCTCCCGCTGTTGGCGGTCGCGTTGTCCCCGGATTGGGTGGCGGTCGAGCTGCCGGACTTCACGGCCCGGATCCGGTGGCTGCAGAAGCGGCGGCCCGAGCTGTTGCGGTCGCTGCTGAGCAGCCACGGCGACCGGGGCGAGCATCTGACCCTCGCGCTGCTCGAGCCCGAGCGGGCCCGGTTGGTGCTCAGCCGCGCGCTCAACGAGGAGGAGTTCCTCTCGCCGTTCGGGTTGCGCTCGCTGTCGGCGGCCTACCGCCAGCCGTTCACGGTCGACGTCGAGGGCCGGCCGATGAGTATCGAGTACTTGCCGGCCGAATCGGACAACGCGATGTTCGGCGGCAACTCCAACTGGCGCGGCCCGATCTGGTTCCCGGTCAACGTGCTGCTGGCTGAGGCGCTGCGGACCTACGGCCAGGGCGCTGGTGGTCAGCTTTCCCTCGAACTACCGACCGGCTCGGGCCAGGCGATGACCCTGACCGAGATCGCCGACACCCTGGAAGACCGGCTCATCTCGTTGTTTCGTCCGAGCGGCTCGGCGACCGGGCCCTTCCGGCCGGGCGATCAACGCGACGTGCTGACCGGCCCCCTGTGGTCAGCGCACATCGCCTTCAGCGAATACTTCGACGGAGATTCCGGCGCCGGCCTCGGCGCCTCGCACCAGACGGGTTGGACCGCGCTCGTGGCGCACCTGATCTGCCGGCGGCGCCCCAGCCCGGGCGCGGCGGAGTCAACGGAGCAGAAAGAGGGCACGCAGTGACCGGATGGACCCACGCGGGGGAGTACCTGCCCTGGTTGACCGGGACGGGATTCCACGTGGCGCACTCGAGCACCCAATCGGCCGTCTCCGACGGCCTGGCCGGCGCCGGTTACGCCTTGGCCACCGCCGACACCTCGACGGCCGACAGCCGGTACGACGCGTATCGTTCGATCGCCGACGCGCTGTACCTGCCGACCGGGTCTGGGGCCAATCTCGACGCGCTCGTCGACGGCCTGCGCGAGCTGTCTGAGCGCTGGCCCGACGCCGCTCGCCTGGTGCTGCTGTGGAGCGGCGCGGACGCGTTGGTGCGCGCCGACCTGCTGGGCTGGACCACGCTCGGCCAGGCGTTGATGACGGCGGTCAAGCACGCCTGGTCGCCGTTGCGCGGCCAGCCGGTGGTGTTTGAGACGGTCGCGTTCGTGGGTGACGGGTTCGGCGCCGACCACCTCTGAGCTGGGGCCGGCCTGAGCGGGATCTGAGGCGGGCCTGAGCGCGCGCCGACAGCTTGCCGGAGGTTGCCGATGATAACCCTTATGGTCGTTGGATGGATTATCGGGAGTCGCGGCCCAGTCTGCCGCCCGAACTGGACCCGCGCGGCCGCCGGCACGCCCGTCGGCCGGGCCGAAAGCCCCGGGGCGGGGCGATCCTCGGCGTTCAACTGGTGGCCGCGGCGCTGTCCTTCGTCATCCTGATCGGCAGCGGCTACGCCTGGGCCAGCTTCAATCGGTTCTCCAGCAATCTGGTGCACGTCACCACCGGCTCGACCACGCCGGGCATCGACGGCGCCGACCAGAACATCCTGCTGCTGGGCGATGACTCGCGGGAGGGCGCGTCACCGCAGGCCCTGGCCGCCATCGGCACCGAGCAGAACGACGGCGACAACACCGACACGATCATGTTGATGCACGTCCCGGCCGACGGCACGAAGGCCAGCATCATCTCCTTCCCCCGAGATTCGCTGGTCCCGGCGGCCAACGGCGACCAAGTCAAGATCAACTCCGTGTACGCGACTGGCGAGGGCTCCACCGGCGACGTCGGAGCTGGCGCCCGGGCGCTGGAGCAATCCGTCGCGAAGGTCACCGGGCTGACCGTGGACCACTTCGTCAAGGTGTCGATGTTCGGGTTCTACGACATCAGCGAGGCCATCGACGGCATCGACGTCAATCTGTGCGCCGCCCAAAACGCCTCGACCGAGAAC
>JAOPUY010000098.1 GCA_025963265.1 Frankiales bacterium
CGGATTGTGCGACTTCGTCACGATCGAGGACAAGTTCTCACTCCAGACCTCACTGTTCTCGACGCCCGATGAGCGCACCGATCAAGTGCGAGGTCGACTCGACGCCGTCCTGATCGCGTCCCGCGTCGCACCGCTCACCACCCACATCGGCCTCGTGCCCACCGCAACGGTCACCCATACCGAGCCGTTTCACGTCTCGAAGGCTCTCGCCACCCTCGACTTTGTCAGCAACGGACGAGCGGGGTGGCGAATGCAGAACTCGTTCTTCGCTCACGAGGCCGCGCATTTCGGTCGCCGCACAGTGGCTCCATTCGGGGCTGACCCCACGGATCCGGCCGCAGTGCAGGCAGGAATCGATCACTTCGACGAGGCAGCCGACTTCGTCGAGGTCGTTCGCCGCCTGTGGGACAGCTGGGAAGACGACGCTGAGATTCGCGACAGCGCGAGCGGGCGGTTCATCGATCGCGACAAGCTGCACTACGTCGACTTTGAGGGTCGCTGGTTCAGCGTGCGAGGTCCCTCAATCACCCCGCGGCCGCCGCAGGGTCAACCACTTGTCACGGCACTGGGGCATCAGCGGATTCCCTGGCGGTTTGGCGGCAGATCCACCGACGTCGCTTACATAACCCCCAAAAGCACTGAAGAGGCGGCCGAGACCGTGGCCGTCATCCGTGAGGCCCAGGCCGAGTACGGTCGAACGGACGAAACGGTACATATCTTCGGCGATCTGGTCGTGTTCCTGGAAGCGGACTCGAAACTCGCCGCTCGCCGCAAAGCCGACCTCGACGAACTTGACGGCGCGCCCATGCTCAGCGACGCCGAGATATTCGCTGGCGACCCCGCCGCGCTGGCCGATTTGTTACTCGACCGGGCCTCGGCGGGACTGACCGGTTTTCGATTGCGCCCGGGCGCGATTCCGCACGATCTCACGAACATCGTCGACCTGCTCGTGCCGGAATTGCAGCGTCGCGGAGTCTTTCGACTCGAATACGAGGCGAGCACGTTGCGCGGGTTGCTGGGGCTGCCGCGCCCGAGGAACCGATACGCAGCTCAGCGCCCCGAACCCGCGCCGGTAGCTGCTCCGTCGGACTGATTACCCGAGCCCAGCGTCGCCGCTTGACTTTTAGACAGAATGGTCTAATCTCTGTTTTAGACAACTTGGTCTAAACGGAGGAGCGGTCATGACAACCATCGAGAAAGAACTGAGCGGCACGACCGCCCTGGTCACCGGGTCGACCTCAGGTATCGGAAAGGCCACTGCGGCGACTCTCGCTCGCCTTGGCGCGACGGTTGTCGTGACCGGGCGTAACCCTGAGCGCGGTGCGCAGGTGGTGAAGGAGATCGAATCCGAGGGTGGGTCGGCCCGCTTCATCGCGGCTGATCTGAACGACCCGAAGCAGATTGCCCACCTGGCTGAGGAAGCTGGCGACGTCGACATCTTGGTAAATAACGCCGGACATTCTTGGTTCGGTCCGACGGCTGATCTCGACGCCAGCGGATTCGATGGACTGTTCACAGCTAACGTCCGCTCGGCGTACCTGCTGACCGCGGCGCTCGCGCCGGCGATGGCCGCCCGCGGACACGGCAGCATCGTCAACCTCGACAGCATGGCCGGCGCGGTCGGCCTGGCTGGCGGCGCGGCCTACAGCGCGTCGAAGGCGTCGCTGTCAGCGTTGACCCGCGCTTGGGCGGCAGAGTTCAGTCCGTCCGGTGTTCGTGTCAACGCCGTGCGGCCCGGACCGGTCTACTCCGACGGGGCATCAGCCGAGCTCATCGACAACCTCGCGAGCACGACCCTGCTCGGACGCGGCGCTCAGCCACAGGAGATCGCCGACGTCATCGCCTTCCTGTCCACCCCTCGGGCGCAATATGTCACCGGAGCCAGCATCGCCGTCGATGGCGGTCGCACCGCCGTGTGAGGCGGGCCAGCCCACACCGCAACCCACTCACTAGGAGAGCAATCATGTCCAGCACCGTGTTCGGCGTCAGCTTCGACGCCCAAGATGCCCAAGCCATCGCCACCTTCTGGGCCGAGGCCATCGGACGCCCCGTGGCCGATGGAGGCACCGCCGACAACGCCTCGATCGACGCCGACCCGGCCGTACCGGGTTCGCGCATCGGCTTTCACAAGGTCCCCGAGGGCAAGTCCGTGAAGAACCGGCTGCACTTCGACCTCATCACCAGCGATTTCGAAGCCGAGATCACTCGGCTCATCGGCTTGGGCGCAAGCAAGCTCAACGAGGTCAAGGCCGCCCGCCACTGGGCCACCCTGGCCGATCCCGAAGGCAACGAGTTCGACGTCATCGACGGCTGACCCGGCGTCGGTCAATCCTTGGACGCCTCAGGAACGTAAGGTCAACTCAATGAGCGCAGCCCAGACTCCTCGCAGACGCTCAGCCCGGGACCGGCTGCTCGAGACGGCCGACCGGCTGTTCTACGACGAAGGTATCCACAACGTGGGCATCGACCGGGTCCTCGCGCAATCCGGGGTCGCCAAGGGGTCGCTCTACTACAACTTCAGCGGCAAGGACGAGCTTGTCCGTACCTACCTGCACAACCGCCACGCGCGGTGGGCGGCCCGCATCGACGAGGAACTCGCCGCCGCCGCTGGCCCGAGCGCGAAGATTCTGGCCGTCTTCGACGCACTGGCCGAGCTGTTCGCCGAACCCGGTTTCCGCGGGTGCACGTTCATCAACGCCGCCGCCGAAGCCCAGCCCGGGAGCGCCGAGGAACAGGCCACCAAGGACTTCCGGACCTGGTTGCACGAACTCTTCGGCACGTTCGTCACCGAAGCCGGATACCCCGACAAGCTGGCCGCGCAGCTCGTCATGCTCTACGACGGCGCCAACATCTCCGCCCAACTGGACCACAACCCTGGCGTCGCGGGCGCGGCTCGCGACGCTGCCGCCGATCTGCTCGACACCGCCCAGGCCGCGACCCGTCGTCCTCGGCCGCCGTCGAGACGCGCCTCGGATTAGCGCGGCAGCAACGGAACCACCTCAGCCGCGAACAGCCGCAGTTGCTCGAGAAAATCATCAAGCTCGTCCG
>JAOPUY010000172.1 GCA_025963265.1 Frankiales bacterium
GGGGCGGCACCGCAGTTACACCCCGGCCGAGTTGCACAGCCTGCGGCTGATGCGCGACGAGATCGCCCGCGGCAAGCGGGCGAGCCTGGCCGCGGCGTCGGTCCGCGCACTCCTGGCTCGCCACGGCCCGGCCGCGGGTTTCATCGCCGAGATCCTCGCGGCCTCCGAGCGCTCAGACCCGGTGGCCCTGCAGCAGCAGTTGAGCCAGGCGCAGGCGGTCCTCGGGCTTGGCTGCTGCCTGGACGACGTCCTGCTGCCGGCGATGGCGCAGATCGGCGTGTGGTGGCAGAGCGGGCGCTGCGGCGTCGCCCAGGAGCACTTGGCCACCGAAGCCGCTCGTTCCTGGCTAGACGCTCGGCTGGCGCACGCCCCACCGCCGGATCGACGGCCACCGGTCGTGCTCGCCTGCGGGCCGACCGACCTCCACACGATCGGTTTGGAAAGCTTGGGCGTCTTGCTCCGTTACCGCGGCAGCGGCTGCCGGCTGCTGGGCGCCCGGACCGCGGTGCCGGCTCTCGCGACGGCGGTGCGCGCCACCGCCGCGGACGCGGTAGTCATCGTCTCTCATCTCGGCAGCGGCCGGGCCCGGGCGATCCAATCGCTGCGCGCGGCGGTCGAACTCGATGTCCACGTCTTCTACGCGGGAAACGCCTTTACTCAGCTCGCAGCCGACGCAACGTCCCCGGCGTCTATCTAGGCACCAATCTTCAGCACGCGTGCGAGATCATCGAGCTCGCACGGGGCTAATCCTGGGGCTCGGTCGGACGCTCGACGAGGACGGCCAGCCGGGCCAGCGACTCGACGTTGCGCCGAGCCAGCAGCGCCTCGGAGACGGGATTGTGCAGCCAGTGCCCGGGACCGGCGATGGGCGTCTCGGTCATCGTGACCTCGGTGTCGCCGTCGACGGCGCTGAGCGAGATCACCACGCGGGCCGTGCCCAACGGGCGGCCTTTGGCAATCAGGGTCAGCTCGCTCGGGGCGATGGCCGACTCCACTTGGGTCTCATCACGCAGCACCACCGGCCAGCTGCCGGTCGCGTGGTACAGCTTGGCGCCCGGGGCCGGCCACGTTCGATCGACGGCGCGCATGTGCGAGGTGCCGACGACCCAGTTGCTGTAGACCCAGCCGTCAGCCAGGGTCTGAAAGACCGCTTCGGGGGGTGCCGCGATACGTCGGCGGACGGTCGCCATGGGGACCAACTTCCGTTGCTGACCAGGCGGCTGCGGGGCTGGCAGGATCCTGGTCTCTCGACGATAGCCCTGCGCGCCCAGCCTCGTAACACGGCGGACATCGAAAACGGCCCTCGGCCGAAACCGACTGTCCGTTGACTACTCCTCGACCCCTTCGAAATCGAAGGGGGCGCGTCTAGGGTTCCGTCGGCCGCCGTCTGTCCGAGTCTGGTCCAAGAGATGCACACACCGCGCCTGCGGTGTGCCACGGCGGGAGAAAAGCCCGGGAGATTCGATCTCCCAGGGCTGCCCGCAGCATTCTGGGAGCCGACCGAACGGATTGGCCCTATGTCTAGAGCTAGCAGCGCCACAGCGAACAGCCTGAGCAGCTTCCAGCAGATTCCCGTCGTCGACGTCTCCGGCCTGTTCGGCTCGGCCGCCGACCGGCAGGCCGTCGCCGACGAGTTGGGCAAAGCGGCCCGCGAGGTCGGCTTCCTCTACGTGACCGGCAGCGGCGTCAGCCCGGTGCTGTTCGACGAGCTGCTCGCCGTCACGAAGGCGTTCTTCGCCTTGCCGGTCGAGGAGAAGATGAAGGTCTACATCGGCAACTCCTCCAACCACCGCGGGTATGTGCCGACCGGCGAGGAGGGCGGCTACGTCAAGAACCCGGAAAAGCCAGTGGATCTCAAGGAGGCCTATGACCTCAGCCTGGATCTGCCCGCTGATGACCCGGACTACCTGGCCGGAAACCCGATGGTCGGGCCGAACCAGTGGCCGGACCTGCCCGGTATGGCCGAGACCGTCAACCGCTACTACGACGCCGTGCTGAGCTTCGGCAAGACCTTGCTGCAGGGCTTCGCGATGGCGCTCGGCGAGCCGGCCGAGCGCTTCGACGCGATGGTGACCAAGGCGCCGAGCCAGTTGCGGCTCGTGCACTACCCCTATGACCCCGAGCCGTCGGACTCGATCGGCATCGGCGCCCACACAGACTTCGAGGTGTTCACGTTGCTCAAGCCGACCGCCCCCGGGCTCGAGGTGCTCAACGGCGCCGGCGAGTGGATAGACGCACCGCCCATGGCGGACGCGTTCGTCGTCAACATCGCCGACATGCTGGAGATCTGGTCCAACGGCGAGTTCGTCTCGACCACCCACCGAGTGCGCAAGGTGGCCGAGGAGCGCTACTCCTTCCCGCTGTTCTTCAACGTCGACTACGACGTCCTGGTCAGCCCGTTGGAGCGCTTCCGCCGCGAGGACGGCACGAACAAGGTCTCCCTGCGCGCCGGCGAGCACTTGTACGCCCAAACCATCCAGGCCTTCGGCTACCTGCAGCGCCGATTGGCCGACGGGACGATCTCGATGCCCGAGGTCTGGCTGGAGAAGAACTCCTTCGGCCGGGAGGCCGAACTCAAACGCAGTGCCTCCGGTGCCGTCGGGGCGCCCGACCCGACCTTGGCCGCGAGCGCATGACCGAGCCAACGCCGACCTCCGTCGCGCCGAAGTTCCACCTGGCCTGGTTCCTCAACTTCGTCACGGACGACTGGAGCGGGACCTGGGGCGCCGGCGGCCGGGACATGTCCGGCGACTTCTACGTCGAGATGGCCAAGGACCTGGAGCGGGCCTGCTTCGACTACGTCATCATCGAGGACAAGCTCATGGTGTCCACCGCGTGGGGCGGGACGATGGAGAGCGATCTCAAGCACGGCGTGAACCCCAAGCACGACCCGGTGCCGCTGGCCGTACTGATGGCCCAGGCCACGTCACGGCTGGGCGTCGTGCCGACCATGTCGACCTCGTTCTACCCGCCGTTCCTGCTAGCCCGCCTCTGCGCGACGATCGACCACATCGCCCGCGGGCGCTTCGGCTGGAACATCGTCACCTCGGCCGAGGACCGCTCAGCGCAGAACTTCGGTTTGGACAAGCTCTACGAGCACGACGAACGCTATGCGATGGCGAATGAGTACTTGGAGCTGGTGACGGCGCTCTGGGACTCTTGGGACGCCGACGCGGTGGTCCGCGACCGCGACAGCGGCACTTTCGCCGACCACACCAAGGTTCGGACGATCGATTTCGAGGGCCAGTACTACCGGTCCCGGGGGCCGTTGAACACCGTCCGGCCGCCGCAGGGGCATCCGGTGCTCTGCCAGGCGGGCGCCTCGCCGCCCGGGCGGGCGTTCGCCGCGCGCTTCGCCGACACCATCATCGCCACCGCCAACACCCCGGAGCGCATGAAGGAGTTCCGCGATGACATCCGCGCTCGCCTGCTCGAGCAGGGACGAAAGCCTGATGACACCAAGGTGCTGTTCCTGATCGCGCCGATCCTGGGCGACACGGTGGCCGAGGCCGAGGCCAAGAAGCTGCGCTGGATGTCGGACCCGCTGTTCATCGAGTTGGTGCTGACCACGATGGGCTCGATCACCGAGATCGACTTCTCGCAGTTCGACCTCGACCAGCCGCTGCCGCCGGTGACCACCAACGGCGAGCGCGGCTTCCTGGAGGCCTTTGCCAAGCGGGCCGAGGGCAAGACGCTGCGGCAAGCGGTGACCGACGACGGCATGGGCGGGGCCAATGACTTCGTCGGCACGCCGGAGACGGTGGCCGACAAGATGGCCGCGTTCATGGCCGAGGTCGGCGGCGACGGATTCCTCATCACCAGCCCGGAGAAGAAGCTGAACCGGCGCTACGTCACCGAGGTCACCGACGGCCTGGTGCCAGAGCTGCAGCGCCGCGGACTGGTCCGGAGCGCGTACACCCACGAACAGTTCCGGGACAACCTGCTGGACTTCTGAGGTAGCCGACTCCTGAGGTAAACATTAGAAGACAACGCGGTTATCACTCTTT
>JAOPUY010000335.1 GCA_025963265.1 Frankiales bacterium
CCTGTCTGAAGTCGACGATCTGCGCGGCCATCGTGCTAGCGGTCATGGAGCTGTTCCCCTGCCTTCGACGAATGAGATCGACAACCCACTCTCTACCGGGAAAGAGGACGTTCTTCAAGCGGCGACAAGCATCAGCCCGTCGCAGCCTTGTCACTACTTCGCCGACGAGAAGTCGCCCGGGCGGGCCGTGCTCGCTGAACGCGACGAACTGGATCGCCTGGCACTCGCGGCGAGTTTCGCGCGCCCGCAGCGCGTCGGCAGGCGCTGATTGGCCGAAATTGGTCAAAGCATCGGTTCAGCCACAATGACCCGCCCGTTCTGGGAACGCTCGAATCATCGTGGTTGGCTGCCGTCGTCCGCTCTCACTGTCGGCTGTGTCGTGGCGTCGGGAACGGAGCTCCGTAGGTCATTAGGAAGGCGCAGGTCGACCAGATCCGCGACAACTCAAGTGAGGGGATCCATGATCAACAGAAGTCGATGGAGCACGACCGTGATAGCCGTGTCAGCGATCGCGCTGGCGGCTACGGCCTGCAGTTCCTCGAAGTCATCGCCCGGGACAGCGAACTCGGTCGCCGGTGCCAGCCAGTCCACCAGCGCTGGAGGTAGTTCAGGCTCGCCAATCAAGATCGGGGTGATCGCGGATCTGAGCGGCGCGGCGTCCTCGGGTTTCATCAACTCGGAGAAGGGCATTAAGGCCTACACAGTCGCCGTGAACGCCCAGGGCGGGATCAACGGTCACAAGATCGATTATGTGATGGCCGATTCGACATCGACGCCAGCCGGCGCGCTGACCGCGGCGCAGAAATTGGTCCAGAACGACAAAGTTTTCGCGATCATCAGCGACACGTCAGACTTCTACGGCGCGGAGCCCTTCTTGCTCAAAGAGAACGTGCCTGTGATCGGCACCGGTTTCGACGGGCCGGAGTGGAGCGACCGGAAGAACACGAATATGTTCAACGCGCTCGGCTACACCGACCCCAGCGTCGCGTTTACCACTGGCGGGGACACGGTCAAGAAGATCGGCGGCACGGTCTGCGGCGCCGTCGGTTACCTCGAGTCGCCGAGCTCGACGGCGTCCGTGACCGCGTTTGCCAAGTCGTGCACTAATGCGGGCCTCAAGACCGGCTACACAACCGGCGTGCACTTCGGGAGCACCGACGTCGCTCCGGTCGCGCTGAAGATGAAGAGCACCGGGGTGGACTCCATCTTCTTCTCCACGGTCCCGGCCACCGGATTCGCGCTCGCCGCGGCCCTGCGAACGGTCGGTGCGACAACGAAGGCGATCCTGCTGCCGACTGGTTACGGAGGAGCGTTGCTCAAGTCATCTGCTGCTGTGCAGGCCGCGCAAGGGTTCTACTTCTCCAGCTCGACGGCGCCCGTCGAGCTGAATACGCCCGCAACCAATGTCTTCAAGCAGCGGTTGGTCGCAGTTGGCGAGAATGATTCGCCCGGATATGACGAGCAGACTGCGTACACGTCGATGACGGCCTTCGCCGCTGGCCTTAAGGCGGCTGGTGATAACCCGACGCCAGCCAGCTTCGCGGCCGCGATGGGCAAGGTGAACAACTTCGACGCCGAGGGCCTACTGGGTTACAAGGTCGACTTCAGCGATTTCGCGCCGACCAAGAACTGCACCTTCTACGTGCAACTTGAAGGCAGCAAGTTCGTGCCGGTGGATGGTCTCGACCCCATTTGCGGCACGAAGATCAACTGAGGGTCTGGCCGTAAGGCCGACGCACGACCTAAGTGGTACCGCTGGAGCTAACGCGCCAGCGGTACCACTTATGCGCTGATAACGGCCGGACGCCAGTGGTCCAGAAGCGACTCTTTCCGCCTAACTGGTCCCAAACCCCAACTCGCCTCCGCCGAGCTCATGGAGAGCTAGGGTGTGGAGTTACCTCGTGAAGCGGGGCCGATGTTCGAAGGGGACCGCCTGAGGGGTTGCGCATGAGCGTCGTCGAGATCGTCGTGGGGCGTCAAGCCATTTTCGATCGCTCGCTGGAGGTCGTCGCCTACGAGCTGCTCTTCCGCGCCCATCCCGAGGAGGAGGTCGCGCGCACGGGCCTCGCCGGAAATCTGATGACGGCCAGCGTCCTCTATAGCGCCATCAACCTGGGCATTGACCAATTGGTTGGCGACAAGTTGATGTTCTGCAATGCCGACCGGGAGATCCTGACTGGGTCTGTCCCGCTCGGGCTGCCGCCAGAGCGGACCGTCGTCGAGGTGCTCGAGAGCGTCGCTTTGGACGACGAGGTCGTAGAAGGATGCATACGGCTGCTTGGGATGGGTTATCAGCTGGCCCTTGATGACTTCGTCTGGGTCGAGGGCGCCGAGCGGGTCCTCGAGCTCGCCAGCATCGTCAAGATCGATGTGCTGCAGCACACGGAGGAGGCGCTGGCCGAGCTCGTGACCCGCTGTTCGGAGTTCAACGTCCGGCTGCTAGCCGAGAAGATCGAGACCTCGGCGCAGATGAAGTACTGCCTGGGACTGGGTTTCGACTACTTCCAGGGGTACTTCCTAGAGCGCCCGCGCAACGTTTCCGGCCGCACCCTTAGCGGTTCCCAGCTTGGCGCGGATCGGATCGCCAGCAGCCTGCTGCAGCGTGAGTTCGAGGTGGCCGAGTTGAATGAGATCCTGCAGACCGAGCCGGGTCTGGCCTACCAGCTGCTACGACTGGCTGGCATCGGCTCGCGGCACGGGCTGCGTCGACGTGTTCTGACAATTAAGGACGCGCTGGTGATGGTGGGGCCGGTGCGGGTTCAGACGTGGCTCGCGTTGCTCATGCTTCGCCGGCACAACGCGCCGAGCGAGCACCATCTGTCCACGGCTTTGAGCCGAGCCCGGATGTGCGAGCTGCTCATCCAACGCACAAGGCCGAACCTGGGTCCGGTCGGCTACACCGCCGGGCTGTTGTCGGCGTTTGACCTCCTCCTCGGCGTCGACGCGACCGAGGTCCAGTCCACGCTCGTCCTCGACGACGAGCTGCGCGAAGCCGCCTTCGGTCACACCTCGTATCTGGCCTGCGTCATCCGTGACGTCATCGCCTTCGAGGCCGACCCCACTAGCCCAGGTCCCAGGAGGAGCGGACTGAGCCAGTTGGAGATGGACGCTGCCGCGATCGCGGCCCTGTCTTGGGCGATGAACATCGTCAGCTCGATCGAACAGGCAGCGAACGAGTACTCAGACGCGCCGCGACCCTCGACATGATGCGCTGGGCGCATCCAGGCGTCGCTGACCAACCCCCGCCTCGCGCAGCAGAAAGGCCATTGCGATGACGCTTTCATCGGAAGACATCGTTGCCATCCAGCAGCTCGCCGCCGCCTATAACCACGCGGTCGACGCCGGCGATGGCGATCGCTTCGCGGCCACCTTCACCAGTGACGGCTGCCTGATCACCGGTCAAGAGGTCAAGGGCCACGAGGCGCTCGCGGCCTTCGCCGAGTCGGTGCCGCAAATGATTCCCGGGCCCCGGCATGTGCTGAGTAACCTGCTGTGCGACGGGACGGATGACAGCGCGACGCTGGCCGCCTACGTCCACGTCTACGCCAAGGTCGGCGGGGAAGGGCCGCCAGCGCTGATCACGGCTGGCACCTACAGCGACACCCTCCGACGAGTGTCAGGCAAGTGGCTGTTCGAGAAGCGGACGTTCACCCCCGACTAGCGCCGACGGCGTATCGGAAACAGCGCCGAAACTCAGGTGGTAGATGTTCGCTCCCATCGCCAAGAACGTCGAGAGCCACTTCTTCACCGCGTAGGGATCGCCGATGAACGTCAATGACCTGCCCCGCACGTTCGGCGCTCGGCTGCCCGACTGGGTGCTTGACGAGGTCTCCGAGGACCCGTCCCAGCTGAGCACCGTCGAGGATCGGATGCGACTGGTGCATCGACTGGCTGAGCGTAACCACCGCGAGGACACCGGCGGCCCGTTCGCCGCGCTCGTGGCCGACGCCGGCAGCGGTGAGATCCTCTCGGTCGGCGTCAACCTGGTCTTGGCCAGCGGGCTGTCCTCGGCGCACGCCGAGGTGGTCGCACTCTCGTTGGCGCAGGCCCGGCTCGGAACCTGGGATCTCGCCTCGACCGCGCACGCTCCGGTCGAGCTGGTCGTGAACTGGCGGCCGTGCGTGATGTGTTACGGCGCGAGCATGTGGGCCGGAGTGCAACGCCTCGTCATCGCCGGCGAGGGCGACATCGTCGAGGAGCTCACCGGCTTCGACGAGGGACCGATGCGCGAGGACTGGAAGGCCCAGTTCGAGCGCCGCGGCATCACGGTCGTCAGCGATGTGCTGCGGGACGGCGCGATCGAGGTCTTCACCAGCTACTCCAAGCGCACCGACAAGCTCGTGTACAACGGACGAGGCCACACCGCGTCATGACGACGAGCGAGTTTCCCGAACTGGGCCTGAGGCTTTTCATGTTCTACCTGGGCGGCTCGGTCCCGAAGGCGAATATCGAGGTATGAGGTCACGCTTTCGACCGAGCCGTCCGAGTCCGAAGTCAGCGTGAGGCGACGAGCTCGCCGTCGGGGCTACGCATCGATCGGCACCGTCACCGGCCCGCTCCAGGACGAGGTCGGGATGAGCAGCGAGTGCCATCCGGCGACGCCGCCGGCGATCACGACGCTCACTCGTCCCTCCGGTTTTCCGGGGATCACCGGCGC
>JAOPUY010000221.1 GCA_025963265.1 Frankiales bacterium
CCGTGCACGGCGACCAGCCCGGGCGAGGTGCTGGCCCGGGTGATGCTGAGCAACTCCCGGGCCTGCTCGTCGGCGCCGACCACCGCGACCTGAACCGGCCCGACCAGCGCGGCCTCGGCGACGGCCAATGTCCAGCCGGCGAAACGCGGCTCCCGCACCGCGAGCTCACCCGCCGCGCTGATCGCCGCGTCCGCCGCCTGCCGGTGACGGGGGGAGCCGGTGAGCGCCGAGTAGGTCAGCAACGCCCCGGCCAGCGCCGATTGCCCGCCCGGGGCGGCGTTGTCGGCCGGATCGCGCGGACGCACGAACAGCGCCTCGGCGTCGTCGGCGGTGTCGAAGAATCCGCCGTCCGGAGCGGTGAAATGCTCAAGGGCGGTGTCGAGCAACTGGGTGCTGGCGGCCAGCCAGCGTGTCTCGCCGGTCATCTGGTGCAACGCGAGCAGGCCCTCGACCACGTCGCCGTAATCCTCCGCCACCCCCGCGGCCGCGCCGGCCACGCCGTCGCGCGAGGACCGGCGCAATCGTCCGTCGACCACGTGGACCGCGAGCAGGTGCTCGGCGCAGCGCCCGGCGGCCTGGAGATAGCGCGGCTCGTCAAGCAGCGCGCCGGCCTCGGCCAACGCCGCGATCGCCAAGCCATTCCAGGCGGCCACGACCTTGTCGTCCCGCCCCGGCTGCGGCCGCAGCCGGCGGATCTGCAGCAACGCCGAGCGGATGGCGGCAAACCGCTCGGGCTCCGGCGGATCCTGCGGCAGCTGCAGAGTGGAGAGCCCGTGCTCGAAGCTGCCGCGCGCGGTGACTCCGAACAGGTGCGCAGCCTCCACCCCGTCCACCTCGCCCAGGGCGTCGATCAACTGCTCGGGGCTCCAGGCGTAGGTGAGGCCTTCCACCCCCTCGGTGTCGGCGTCGAGCGCGGAGGCGAACCCGCCGTCGCCGGTGGCCAGGTCGCGCAGCAAGAACTCGGCCGTCTCGTGCGTGACGCGCAGCGCCAACTCCGAGCCCGTGGCCCGCCACAAGTGCAAGTACACCCGCAGCAGTTGGGCGTTGTCGTAGAGCATCTTCTCGAAATGCGGGACGATCCACTGGGCGTCGACGGAATAGCGCGCGAAGCCGCCGCCCAGCTGGTCGTAGATGCCGCCCCGGGCCATCGCCTCGCACGTCGCCCGGGCGATGTCCAGCGGCCGGGCCTCGCCGGTGCGGGCGTGCTCGCGCAGCAGGAACTCGAGGTTCATCGAGGGCGGAAACTTCGGGGCGGTGCCGAACCCGCCGTTGACGGAATCATACTGCCGGGCAAGGGTAAACTCCGCTTGCACGAGCTCGGCCGAACCCAACGGAGCGGCGCTGAACCGGTCGCTGACCGTTTGCAGCGCGGCGACGATGCGGCCGCTCGCCTCGATGACTTCGAGCTGACGGGTCGTCCAGGCCTCACTGGCGGCGGCGAGCAGTTGCAGAAACCCGGGCTTGGGAAAGTAGGTTCCCGCGAAGAAGGGCTCGCCCTGGGGCGTGAGCAGGCAGGTCATCGGCCACCCGCCCTGCCCGGTCATGGCCGTGGTCGCCGACATGTAGATCGCGTCGATATCCGGCCGCTCCTCGCGATCGACCTTGACGCAGATGAAGCCGGCGTTCATGGCGGTGGCGACCTCGGGGTCGGAGAAGGACTCGTGGGCCATCACGTGGCACCAGTGGCAGGCGGCGTAGCCCACGCTCAGCAGGATTGGTCGGTCCAAGCGGGCGGCCTCGGCCAGCGCTTCGGGGCCCCAGGGCCACCAATCCACCGGATTGTCAGCGTGCTGGAGCAGGTAGGGGCTGGTCGAGGCCGCGAGCCGGTTCACCATCCAACTAGGTTAGGGCGCCGGCGTTTCGCGCGTCTTTTGCTCGGAATTTCGCCGCGAACCGAGCAATCGACGCACAAAACGAGGGCGAGGTAGGGCGGTCCCACCGGGGAGTCCAAGATGGCTCTGTGCCCGCCGACCTCGTTGCCGAATTGGCCGCGGCCGGCGTCGTGACCGGCGGCGCGCTGGCCCTAGTCGTGGTGCCAGGCAATGGACTCGCGGTGGCGGTCCCCTCGCACACCGGTGCGCCCTGGCTGCGAACTCGCCAGACCACCGAGCCCACGCTGGTCCTCCGGGCGATCGAGACTGCGCTCGCGCCCCGGTGGGTCTTCTGGAACAACCTGACTCCCGCCGCTCTGTTGAACCAGGGACTTCGGGTTGGCCGCTGCTGGGACCTGGCCGCCGTCCACCGGCTGCTCTTCGGCGGCTGGGCCAGCGACCCGGGTCGCCTCTGGGCGGCTCTCCGCGGACTCGACGAGCGATCCATGCCCGCCCACGGCCAACTCGACCTGCTCGGCCCGGCCGGAGACTCAGACGGCGACCCCGAGAACCCCGTTCAGCCCGACGGGCATCTGCGGCCCGAGTGGATCGCCGGCGGCTGGTCGAGCAAACCAGAGCGATGGGCGCGCTGGGCCGAAATGGCCGCGACCGCTTTCCGGTGGCAAGCCAGTGCGGTCGGCGCGGTCGGCGGCGGCGGCGCCGATAAGGCGACCACTCGCGGCAGCGACAGCGCGACCACGGTGTCGGCCGACCCGGCGCGGCTGGCCGCCACCTGCCGCTCGGAGTCGGCCGCCGAGCTGTTGTGCGCCGAACTCAGCCAGGACGGCCTGCCAATCGACCGAGCCCGCGCCGAGGAGCTGATCGCCAGTTTCATCGGCCCGCGTCCCGCTGACGAGGCGGCGGCGCAGGAGAACCGCCGCCGCCGCGACGCCGCCGTGCTCGCCCACGTCCCCGGTCTCGACCTGGATCTGCGTAGCCCCGCCCAGGTCAAGGCCATGCTGGCCCGCATCGGCATCGAGGTCCCCAACACCCGATCCTGGAGGCTCGAGGTGTTCCGGGACGCGCACCCGGTCGTCGAGGCCTTGCTGCGTTGGCGAAAAGACGAGCGGATGGCGACGACCTACGGCTATGACTGGCTGGATCGGCACGTTCAGCCTGACGGCCGACTGCGCGGAACCTGGACGAGCTGTGACGGCGGCGCCGGGCGAATGACCGCCTCCGCCGGGCTGCACAGCCTGCCGGCCGATCTGCGCGACGCCGTGCGGGCAGAGCCGGGTTATCGCTTCGTGCGGGCCGACCTCGGGCAGATCGAGCCGCGGGTGCTGGCCGCGGTGTCCGCTGATCGGGGACTGGCCGCCGCGACGGCCGACGACGACCTGTACGCGCCCGTCGCGACCCGCCTCGCCGTCACCCGGCCCACGGCCAAGGTCGCCGTGCTGGCCGCGATGTACGGCCAGACCTCCGGCGCGGCCGGTGAGGCGCTGAAGAACCTGGAGCGGGCCTATCCGGTCGCCATGCGCTACCTCGTCCAAGCCAATGAAGCCGGTCGCGCCGGCCGGCCGCTGCGGACCTACGGCGGTCGGCTGCTGCCCATGTGGCCCGATCCGGTCGGCCTGGCCGAAGCGGAGCTACGCGGCCAACTGGCCGGCCGGGGCCGCTATGCGCGCAACGCCGTCGTCCAAGGCGCGGCCGCTGAGCTCTTCAAGGCCTGGGCGGCGACAGTGCGGACCCGCTGCGCCGACCTCGACGCACGCATCGTGCTCTGTCTGCACGACGAGTTGCTGGTGCACGTCCCCGAACCGCAGGCGGCCCGGACCGCGGAGCTGTTGGCCGAGTGCCTGACCGAGGCCGGGCGACGATGGACCGGCGGTGACGCCGTCCGCTTCGTGGCCGACATCGCCGTCATCGAACGGTGGTCCCAGGCCAAGGCCTGAGGCTGGCCGATCAGCCGGCGATCAGCTGGCGACGGCGACGCTCCGCCGGCCGCGCGGAAAACCGCTCACCGGCTGCGAGTTGGGCATGCGCAGCAGCACGCTGGCGATGTGCTCGGCGAGAATCCGGGCCTGGGCCATGTCCTGGGAGCTCCAGCGGCGGTGGCGGCGGTGGCGGAACTCCAGGATGCCCAGCGGTTGGTCGCGGCCGATGACCGGCGTGACCAGCAGGCTCGCGATGCCGTCGGGCTCCATGACCGCTCGTTCGGCGGCATCGGACATCGGGTCGTCCAAGTGGGCCTCGGTCATGACACCGGTGGTCAGCGCCGACCTGGTCGCGGGGTAGTCGGCCACCGGGTAGGAGACGGCGTCGATCTGGCCGCCGGCGCAACTGATCTCCCGCAGCAGGCCGTCCTGGCTGAGGGTCGACAGGGAGATGACGTCGATGCCGAGGTTGAGCCGCGCGGCGTTCAGCGCCACCTCGAGGTCAGCTGGCTGCACGCTGGCCGCGAGCGCGGCCGTGGCGGTGCGCAGGCCGTCCGAGGAGGACTCCGGCGAGCTCGCCACCTCGTTGCGCATGACCTGGCTGCGCGCGGCCCGGCAGGCCATCACGACCTCAGGCAGCTCACGCGAGAGCGTGGCGGTGGGCTCGCCGATGTAGAAGCCCTGCGCGAAGTCGACATCGAGCTCGGCCAACGCGGTCAGATCGTCGAGGGTCTCGACGCCCTCGCCCAGGACCTGCGCGCCGATCCGACGGGACAGGCTGACCAAGGCCTCGATGACGGCCGACTGCTCGACGCTGTCGCGGGCGCCGGTGACCAGGCCGCGGTCGAGCTTGACCAGGTCAGGACGCAGCGCGGTGAGCCGCAACAATCCCGCGTAGCCGGTGCTGGCGTCGTCGATGGCGATCTGGGCGCCGCGGGATCGGAGATCCTCCAGCGACTTCTGCAGTGCGACCAGGTCGCCGGTCGCGTGCTCGGTGA
>JAOPUY010000232.1 GCA_025963265.1 Frankiales bacterium
GGCAACGGCGAGCGCACCGGCAACGTCGACCTCGTCGCCCTGGGCATCAACCTGTTCACGCAGGGCATCGACCCGCAGATCGACTTCTCCGACCTCGATGAGATCCGCCGCACGGCCGAGTACTGCAACCGCATCGGCGTCCACGAGCGTCACCCCTACGCCGGCGACCTCGTCTACACGTCCTTCTCCGGCTCGCATCAGGACGCCATCAAGAAGGGCTTCGAGGCGATGGAGTCCTCGGCCGCCGCCGCGGGCAAGCCGATCGGCGAGATGCCCTGGCAGATCCCCTACCTGCCGATCGACCCCAAGGACGTCGGCCGCTCCTACGAGGCGGTCATCCGCGTCAACTCGCAGTCGGGCAAGGGCGGCGTCGCCTACATCATGAAGACCGAGCACTCCTTCGACCTGCCGCGCCGCCTGCAGATCGAGTTCAGCCAGGTCATCCAGCGCCACACCGACGGCGAGGGCGGCGAGGTGAACGCGGCTCAGATGTGGTCCATCTTCGCCGACGAGTACCTCTTCCCCGCCGACGCTGAAACCGGAAAGCCGGCCGAGGGCAAGCCGGCGTTCGCGCTGACCTCGTTCTCCTCCTCCTCCGACAACGGCGTGGAGAAGGTCGACGCGAAGGTGAGCGCCTTCGGCCTCAGCCACGCCATCTCCGGCGTCGGCAACGGGCCCATCGCGGCGTTCTGCTCCGGCCTGTCGGGCATCGACATGGGCCTGGGCGGAGTCAACGTCCGGGTCCTCGATTACACCGAGCACGCGCTGACCTCAGGCCGCGACGCCGAGGCCGCGGCCTACCTGGAGATCGAGATCGGCCAGCAAGTGCTGTGGGGAGTCGGCGTCAGCGAGTCGATCGTCGGAGCTTCGCTGCGCGCCGTCATCAGCGCCCTCAACCGAGTAGCCCGCCGAAGCTAGGGGATTGTGCGGCCCGACGTATCGAGAAACGGCCCGCCCGCCGAAACCTCGGGCCGCACAATGCGCCGGCGGCGAGCGGCCGCCAGGAAGGCCAGCACCGCGGTGACCAGGAAGAACGCCGCCGCCGCGGCGGTCGCGATCACCTGCCCGCTGAGGGCGTTGGGCGCGGCGCCGACCTGCACCGCGCCCAGGTCGGCGGCCGCGTTGCCCGCGGGCGCTTTCGCCCGGGGGGTCACGGACGCCGAACTGGCCAGCCGCAGCAGCGGCTGAACGCCGGAGGACACCGGATTCGCCTTGTCGGCGACCACCACGCCGGCCGCGATCGCCCGACCCGGCTCGATGAAGCCCAGGCCATAGGCCGGATCGCGACCGGCCGGCCCGCGATCCAGCGCGGTGTTGAGCAGCCGGGACAGGATCTGCTGCCCCGTCTCGGTGGGGTACTTCGACCAGACCAATGCCAACGCGGCCGAGGTCATCGCGGTGGCCTGGGACGTGCCGCTGCCGACGAAGCCCTCGTCGGGCACCTTGGTCAGAGTCGCGATCTCCTCGCCGGGCGCGGTCAGCGTCAGGTACGGGTGGCGCGAGGAGAAGCTGCTGACGTTGAGTTGTTCATCGACCGACCCGACCGAGACCACGCCCAGGCAGACTCCGGGCTCGTCCACCGGGCTGCCGTCCTGGCCGGAGTTTCCCGAGGCGGCCACGACCAGGGAACCCTTGGCAATCGCGTAGACGATGGCGTTCTGCATGGCGGTCGAGCACGGGGCCGGATCCTCAGCCTGGTAGACCGATTCACCGAGGCTCATGCTGATGATTCTCGCTCCGTGATCGGCGGCGTACCGGATCGCCGCGGGCGTGGCGTTGGGCGTGGCCGCCCCGCCCGAACGGATCACCCCCTGCAGCGGCACGGCCAGCGGCAGCACCCGCGCGGCCGGAGCAAGGCCCTCGATCCCGCCGTACCCCTGCTGGGCCACGATGATCGAGGCCATCGCCGTGCCGTGGGAGAACGAGTCGCTGTCGAAGTCCTGGCGACCGTCCGAGCCGTTGCCGATGAAATCGGCCCCGGGCAGGATCCGGCTGGTGAGCTCCGGGACGCTGGCCTGGACTCCGGTGTCGATGACCGCGACGGTGATGCCGCGACCGTCGGCGCCCTCGGCCCAGAGCGCCGGGACGCCCCAGGTGTCGAACCACCATTCGCGGGCCTCGGCCGGGCCGGGCGTGGCGACGGCGGAGATGGGTTGCACCGCCGAGATCGCGGTCAGGGCCAGGACGGTGAACACCACCAGCAGCCGCAGCCGCGACGTCGGCTCGTGACGGCGGCGCCGGGTCATCCCGCTACTCTTGCGGCCGCCGCTAAGCATCGGCGGCCGCCCACACCGTCGTCCCGGGGTCATCCACCGAGGCGAGCGCGCTCAGCGTCACCTTCGTCGACTGCTGGCGAGCCACGGCCTGGTTATTGAAGTCCCAGACGTACCAGTGCACCGCGACCTCAGCCACCGCGGTGATGCTCAGCAGCCCTTTCCCCTTAGTTGCTAGGCCGATCTTGATCGTGCTGGGGTTCAGCGGCGTGAGCAGTGTGCCGTGCATACTGCCCGGCACCGGCCGGCCGCCGTTGACGATCGGGCATCGCGGGTCGGTCGAGGTCGCGGCGAGGCACGTGCGCAAGGCGTTCGTCAACCCGGTCAGGACCTGGGTCCGAGCCTGGGTGGAGACCTCGACGTCGACGTCGGTCTCCCGGGCCAGCCCGGCGAGGGTGACCGCGGGATCGTCGGCGACCACCACGGCCGGGGTGTCCGAGCTCAACGGCACGGCGCCGGGGAACAGCGCGACCGCGTTCGTCGGCCACGGGCGCCCCATCAGCGTCAACCGAACGCGGGCGGCCCCGCTGGCCACCAACCGGGCGGGCGCGGCGACCGCGCTGAGCCGCCAGCTCGAGCCGCGTTGCACCAGTGCGACCGTGTCATCCACCCGCTGCGGGCCGTCGGCGAAGCCGAGCGTGTAGCGCACGTCCACGACCGCCCGGGAGCCCTGCCGCCGGGTGGCGGTGACGTGCACCTGGCTGATGCCGGCGATTTTGAGCTGCTGGGCAAGGACTTTCGCGGTCAGGAACTGCGCCGCCGCACCGGTCGGCGGCTGCGCGGCCAGGCCCAGCGCAGTCGCGGCGTGACCGTCGGCCAACGCGTTGAAATAACTTCGCACCGTCGCCGACGGGCCCCGGGCGTCGGTGAAGTCGAACCAGCTGACGAGGCCGAGCAGCACTGCAAGGGCGGTGCAACCGGCGCCGAGGACCAGCAGGAGCGGTCGGCGCCGACTGGGACG
Source organism: Frankiales bacterium (assembly GCA_025963265.1). Classification (GTDB taxonomy): domain Bacteria; phylum Actinomycetota; class Actinomycetes; order Mycobacteriales; family Jatrophihabitantaceae; genus Jatrophihabitans_A. Next base: position 3,235 of record JAOPUY010000232.1, read on the forward strand.
AGTGGACCCGGGCGGCGGCGGAACCGGCGGGTGCCAGCTCATCCTCAGTCGACCGCTCGACGACCGGAGAACGCTCGACCGAGGGTCACCTCATCGGCGTATTCGAGGTCACCGCCGACCGGCAACCCGCTCGCGAGCCGGCTCACGACGAGGCCCATCGGCTTGATGAGGCGGGCCAGGTAGGTCGCGGTGGCCTCGCCCTCGAGGTTGGGGTCGGTGGCCAGGATCAGTTCGGTGACCACGCCGTCGGCCAGCCGCTGCAGCAGTTCACGGATCCGCAGGTCGTCTGGTCCGACCCCGTCGATCGGGCTGATCGCCCCGCCCAGCACGTGATAGCGCCCGCGGAACTCGCGGGTCCGCTCGACGGCGACCACATCCTTGGGCTCCTCGACGACGCAGATCACCGTGGCGTCGCGGCGGGGATCACGGCAGACGCGGCATTCCTCGGCTTCGGCGACGTTCCCGCAGATCCGGCAGAAGCGCACCTCGGCCTTGACCCGGCGCAGCGTGGCGGCCAGCCGCTCCACGTCCGTCGATTCGGTGGCCAGGATGTGGAACGCGATCCGCTGAGCGCTCTTGGGGCCGATTCCGGGCAGCCGGCCAAGCTCGTCGATCAGATCCTGCACGGGTCCCTCGTACATCATCGGACGGGACCGCCGAGCTGGTTGGGCTGGGTCACAGGCCGGGGATCCCCAGGCCGCCGGTCAACGGTCCGAGCTTGGCCTCAGACAGCTGCCGGGCGTTGTGGCTGGCATCGCGGATCGCGGCGACGACGAGGTCCTGCAGCGTCTCCACGTCCTCCGGGTCGACCACCGAGGGGTCCAGCGTCACGCTCAGCAGTTCGCTGCCGCCGGTGACCCTGGCGGTGACCAATCCGCCGCCGGCCGTACCGCTGACCTCGGTCTCAGCCAGCTCGGCTTGCGCGACCGCGAGCTGCTGCTGCATCTTCTGAGCCTGCTTCATCAGCTGCTGCATGTTGGGCTGGCCGCCTGGTCGCACGGTGACGTCTCCTCTGTGATCTACGGCTTGAGCCGGATCGCGTTGCTCACGCGCGCGGGTCCGTTGCGCGCGCTTGCTTCAGCCTAACCCGCACCTCTGGCACTCTGTCGCTTATGACGTCTTCCGCGACACGGGCCCGCCCGCTTCGCCTCGGCGCCCTGGCTCTCCTGCTCGCGGTCAGCGTCGTCGGCTGTCTCGCCGGCTGCGGGGCCAAGCCCGTGGACCGGTCGAGCAGCTCGGCGTCCAACTCGGCGTCGACCAGTCCTCCCGCCGCGACCAGCTCGACCGCGGCCCTCCGGCCAGGTCCGAGCCTGACCTCCGCCACCCCGACGAGTTCGGCCCCGCCGACCCACCCTGCGAGCTCAGCCACGAGCGCGCACCCGGCGAGCACAACCGCCGCTAGGCCGCAGACCGCTCCGTCCAGTCCGGCCGCGTCGACGGCGGCGGCGCCGTCCGGTTCGGTCCGCGGCCAGACCATCGTCCTCAACCCGGGCCACAACGGCGGCAACGAGACCAATGCGGCGGCCATCAACCGGCAGGTCCCAGCGGGCTTCGGCGAGTACAAGGCGTGCGACACCACCGGCACGAACACCAATTCCGGCTACTCCGAGCACGCCTTCAACTGGGACGTCTCTTTGCGGGTGCGGGCGATCCTGCAAGCGCGCGGGGTCAAGGTGCTGATGACCCGCAATTCCGACACCGGGGTCGGACCCTGCGTCGACGCCCGCGCCGCCATCGGGAACGAGAAGGGCGTGGCCGCGGTGATCTCGATCCACGCCGATGGCACGGCCGACGGGGTCGGACACGGCTTTCACGTGTGCGAGGACTCCCGCCAGCCGGCCGGGCCAGCCATCGCCGCCCTGTCCCACTCGCTGACCGTGGCCGTGCACGATTCGCTGGTCAAGACCTCGGGCATGACGACCTCGACCTACATCGGCTCGAACGGGTACTACCCGCGGTCGGACTTAGCCGGCCTCAACCTGGCCACGACGCCGTCGACGTTCCTCGAGCTGGGCAACATGCGCAACGCCGGTGACGCCGCGGAGCAGACCTCGCCCGACGGCCGGCAGCGGATCGCCGCCTCGGTTGCCAACGGCATCCTGGCCTACCTCGCCAGCCGCTAGTCGCTGCGCGCTTTTTGGCCCGGCTGCGGCTCGGGCGGCGTGCCCGCTCCGAACGGGCGCCCGCCCAGCCGTTCGCGGCCGTGCTCGGACAGCCAGTTGGCCAGGTCCGGTCCTTTGGGGACGATGCCGGTCGGGTTGATGCCGGAGTGAACCACGTAGTAATGCGTCTTGATCTGCGCGAAGTCGACGGTGTCGCCGAAGCCGGGGGTCTGAAATAGGTCCCGGGCGTAGGCCCACAGGACCGGCAGCTCGGTCAGCTTCTGGCGATTGCATTTGAAATGGCCGTGGTACACCGGGTCGAATCGGACGAGCGTCGTGAACAACCGCACGTCGGCCTCGGTGATCGTGTCGCCCACCAGGTAGCGCTGCCCGGCGAGCCGCTCGCTCAGCCAGTCGAGCGCGGCGAACAGCCGGTCGTAGGCGGTCTCATACGCCACTTGCGACCCGGCGAACCCGCACCGGTACACGCCGTTGTTCACCTCGGTGTAGACGCGCTGGGCCACCTCGTCGATTTCGGCCCGCAGGTCCTCCGGATAGAGCTGCGGCGCGCCCGGACGGTGGAAGTCCTGCCACTCCGTGGAGAAGTCCAAGGTCATCGGGGCGTAATCGTTGGTGACCACCGCGCCCGTCCGTTCGTCGACGATCGCGGGCAC
>JAOPUY010000234.1 GCA_025963265.1 Frankiales bacterium
GCCTCGACCAGCGAGGCCCGCACCTTGAGCATCGCCACCTTGATGATGTCGGCCGCGCTGCCCTGGATCGGCGCGTTGAGCGCCATCCGCTCGGCCATCTCCCGCCGCTGCCGGTTGTCGGAGTTCAGGTCGGGCAGGTAGCGCCGCCGACCCATGATCGTCTCGGTGTAGCCGGTCTGCCGGGCGTCCTCGACCACTGAGTACAGGTCATCCCGGACGCCGCCGAACCGCTTGAAGTAGGCCTCCATCTGGCCCTTGGCCTCGTCCGGGCTGATCTTGAGCTGCTGCGACAGGCCGTAGGCCGACAAGCCGTAGGCCAAGCCGTAACTCATCGCCTTGACCCGGCGGCGCAAGTTGACGTCGACCTGCTCGGGCTCGATGTCGAAGGCCCGGGCGGCGACGAAGGTGTGCAGGTCCTCACCCGAGTTGAACGCCTCGATCAGCGCCGCGTCCTCCGACAGGTGCGCCATGATCCGCATCTCGATCTGGCTGTAGTCGGCGGTCATCAACGACTCGAAGCGGGCTGTGCGCCCGTCGGCCAGCGGGGTGTCGACGCCGGCCCGCACGACGAACGCCTCGCGGATGCGCCGTCCCTCGGCGGTGCGCACCGGGATGTTCTGCAGGTTCGGGTCGACGCTCGACAACCGTCCGGTGGCCGCGATGGTCTGATTGAAGGTGGTGTGAATGCGGCCCTGCTCGTCGATCATCGGCAGCAGCGAGTCCACCACCGATTTCAGCCGGGCCACCTCGCGGTGCCGCAGCAGGTGCACGATCAGCACCGCCCCGGTCGAGTCCGGGTCGGCCGTCTCGGCCAACCAGGCCAACGCGTCGGCGTCGGTCGTGTAGCCCGTCTTGGTCCGCTTGGTCTTGGGCAGCTCCATCTCCTCGAAGAGGATCTGCTGCAACTGCTTGGGCGAGCCGAGGTTGAACGCCCGGCCGACCAGGGCGTGGGCGTCCACCTCGGCGTCGCGCACACCGGCGGCGAGCTCGGACTGCAGCTCGGTCAGCAGCTCGGCGTCGACCGAGATGCCGGTCGCCTCGATCTCGGCCAGCACGAAGGTGAGCGGCAACTCGAGCTCGGTCAGCAGCCGGGTGCCGCCCCGGGAGTCGAGCTCGGCGTCGAGCGCGTCGGCCAAGTCGCGGACCGCGGTCGCTCGAACAGCCTCAACCTGAGCTCGAGCGTTGTCCGACTCGTCGAGACCGCCGTCCAGGGTGAGCTGGCCCGAGTCGTCCTCGACCTGCTCGCGCAGTTCCAGCTTGAGGTAGCGCAGCGTCAGGTCGGCCAGGTCGAAGGTCCGCTGGCCGGGCTGCACCAAGTACGCCGCTAGCTGGGTGTCAGAGGTGACCCCGGCCAGCGGCCAGCCGAGCTGAGTCAGGGCCAGCAACGGTCCTTTGACGTCGTGCGCGGCCTTCGGCGCGGCGGGGTCGGCCAGCCAATCTCGCAGCGCCGCCTCGTCGGCCGGGTCGAGTTGGACCGGGTCGATCCAGCCAGCGGCGCCGTCACCGGCCGCCACCGTGACCGAGGTGAGCGTCCCGGAACCGCGGCCCCAGGCGCCGGCGAAGGACAGCCCGGCTCGGGCGCCGGTCCGGGCGTGCGCGTCGAGCCAAGCGGCCACCTCGCCGGTGCCCAGCTTGCTGAACTCGACCTCGAACCCGTCCGCCGCCTCCGGCTCGGCCGTGGTCAAGGTCGCGAAGAGCCGCTCCCGCAGCACTCGGAACTGGAGGTTGTCGAACAGCTGGTGGACCTCGTCGCGATCCCACACCTGCCGCTGCAGCTCGGCCGGGCCGAGGGAGAGGCTGACGTCGCGGATCAACCGGGTCAGCTGGGCGTTGCGCAGGACGGCGGCGAGGTTCTCGCGGAGCGCGTCGCCGACCTTGCCTTTGATCTGGTCGACGTGCGACACCAGCTCGGCCAACGAGCCCCACTCGCGGATCCACTTGGACGCGGTCTTCTCCCCCACTCCCGGGATGCCCGGCAAGTTGTCGCTCGGGTCGCCCCGCAGCGCGGCGAAATCGGGGTACTGGGCCGGCGTCAGGTCGTATTTGGCCTGCACCTCCTCCGGAGTGAACCGGGTGAGCTCGGAGACGCCCTTCTTCGGGTAGAGCACCGTGACGTGGGAGTTGACCAACTGGAGCGCGTCCCGGTCGCCGGTGCAGATGAGCACGTCGAAGCCCTGTTCGACCGCCTCGGTGGTCAGCGTGGCGATGATGTCGTCGGCCTCGAACCCGTCGACTGAGAGCATCGGGATCCGCAGCGCGGTCAGCACTTCCTGAATCAGGGAGACCTGCCCGCGAAACGGCTCCGGGCTCGCGGAGCGATTGGCCTTGTACTCGGGGTAGGACTCGCTACGGAAGGTCTGGCGGCTCACGTCGAAGGCCACGGCGAGGTGGCTGGGCTCCTCGTCGCGCAGCAGGTTGATGAGCATGGAGGTGAACCCGAAGACGGCGTTCGTCGGCTGCCCGGTGGAGGTTGAGAAGTTCTCCACCGGCAGGGCGAAGAACGCGCGATAGGCCAGCGAGTGG
>JAOPUY010000268.1 GCA_025963265.1 Frankiales bacterium
CCTCGGCGGTCAGCCCAGGCCCTTCCTGGCCGAACAAGAACAGCGCCTTGTGCGGCAGCACCGCGGTCTCGATCGGAGTCGAACCGGCAGTGTTGTCGATTCCGATGATGGTGTACTCACCCGCCGCCGCGTAAGCCACCACCTCAGCTACCGACGGCAGGTGCCGCAGGTGCTGGTAGCGGTCAGTCACCATCGCGCCCCGCCGATTCCAGCGCTTGCGCCCGACGATGAGCACCTCTCGAGCCAGGAAGGCGTTAGCCGTGCGCACCACGGTGCCGATGTTCGCGTCGTGCTGCCAGTTCTCGATCGCGACGACGAAGTCGTGCCGGCGAGTGTCGAGGTCGGCCACGATCGCCGCGACCGTCCAGTAGCGATAGCGATCGAGCACGTTGCGCCGATCACCCTCGGCCAGCAGCTGCGGGTCGAGATGGGGGTCTTGCGGCCAGGGCCGCGGATGCGGCCCGACCCCTACCGCCAGGTCGAAGGTGGCTTCGTCTAGGTCGCGGTGATCGGCCGGCGGGGAGGACGAGGGCGGCTCAGCCATTTCTGCGCCGCGCCGGTGGCCCCGCGACCCGCGCGGCCATCACCTCAGCCCAGGCCGAGGTCGGACAGGCTGTACGCCGAACGGCACTCCAGGCCAGCGGCCCGGATGGTGTCCCCGGCCCCTCGGTCGACGATCAGCGCCACCCCGACGACCTCGGCGCCGGCCTCGCGCAACGCCGCCACGGCGGTGAGCGGACTGCCGCCGGTGGTCGAGACATCCTCGACGACCAACACCCGGCGGCCCTGCACGCTCGGGCCCTCGACCCGCTGCTGCATGCCGTGCTTCTTCTCCTCCTTGCGCACCACGAACGCATCCGTCGCGCCGCCACTGGCGTGCATGATGGCCGTGCCGACCGGGTCCGCGCCCAGCGTCAAGCCCCCGGCGGCGGCGTAGTCCCAGTCCGCCGTGAGCTCGCGCAGGACCCGGCCGACCAGCGGAGCGGCCTTGGCCTGCAGCGTGATCCGACGGAGGTCGATGTAGTAGTCGGCCTCGCGACCGGAGGACAAGGTGACCCGGCCATGCACGACGGCCAGGTCTTTGATCAGGGCGAGCAACTCTTCGCGGTCAGTCACCCACTCACCCTATCGGCGGGTCATCACCCGGCGAAGCAGCGGCCGGGGGGTGAACCGGCTGGCCAGCAGCAGCGCGCGGTAGCGGCGGCTGGGAACGCTGAGGACGCGTCCGCGGCGGAGGTCGGCCAGTCCGTCGGCGACCACTCGGTCGGCCGCGAGCCACATCCAGTTCGGCGGATCGGGACGCGTCCCCTCGACCCGTTGGTGGAATTCGGTCCGGGTGAAACCCGGCACGATCGCGGCGACGCGCACGCCGGTGCCGGCCAAACTGAGGGCGACGCCCTCGGTGAAAGAGCTGACCCAGGCCTTGGACGCGCCGTAGGTGGCCGCTGGCCCGCGCGGGACGTAAGCGGCCACGGAGGAGATGTTGATGATCTCGCCCCGGCCCCGCGGCAGCATGGCCGTGACCGCCGCGTGGGTCAGCCGAAGCACCGCGCGGACGTTGAGGTCGAGCAGGCGTTCCTGGGACTCCAGCCTCGACTCGGCCAATGGTTGATAGAGCCCCATGCCCGCGTTGTTCACCAGGGTGTCAACCGGCGACTCGACTGCTCGCAGCCGCTGAGCGACCGCGTCGCAGCCGCTGTCCGTGGTCAGGTCGGCCGGCAACACCTCGACGTCGACCAGGTAATGCTCATGCAACTCCTCGGCGAAGGAGCCCAGCCGTTCGGCGTCCCGCGCGACCAGGATCAGATCGCGGCCCTCGGCGGCCAGCCGGCGGGCAAAGGCGGCGCCGATGCCGGCGGTGGCCCCGGTCACCAGTGCGCGGCCGGACAGCGATTGGCTGGCTGGCGAGTCGGCGGCTCGCCGGGCCAACGGGATTACTCGGCCGCTTTGCGGGACTTGGCGCGCTGCGGCTTGCGCTCGGGCGCCGGCGAGACCGGCTCGGTCGGGGCCCGCTTCACCAGATCAGGTCCAGCCGCCCGTGGGGACCGGCTGTCGGCCTGGCCGGCGAGCGGGGCAGCCGGGCGGGCCGCCGGGTTGGTGAAGGAGCCGCGCGGCTTGAGGAAACCGTCCAGCAATGAGGGACGCCGCGGAGCGCTGGCTTTGCTCGGTCGGAAGTAGGGCATCGAGGGTCGGACGAACATCATCGACACCGCCGTCACCGCCGCCAGCCCGGTCAGTCCGCCGAAGAACTTGATGGCGAACGGGCCGTCGGTGAAGGCGTAGGTGATGAAAAAGACGTAGGCGGTCGGCAGGATGGGAATCACCAACAGCGCCGCCAGCAGCCAACGAGCCCAGTTCTTACCGTCGCGGACGTACTTTCCGATGACCAGCAGGATGGCCGCGATCAAGATGATCGAGATGATCGTGCTGATCTTCGAGTCCTCAAAGATCTTGTGCAGCTGGGCGTCTGTCTTGTTCTTGTAGTCAGCGGTCTTGCGATAGTTGCTGATCACCCAGGATTCAGAGAAGTTCCGCGCGAATCCGTTGGCGATGGACAGTACAGCGGTGACGACCAAAGCCCACAGCGCCCAATCCACGGTCTGGGGCCGGGCCAGCGGCGCGGGGTTGGGGCTCGTGTTAGTCGCGGCCGAGTCGGTGCTCATGCCCAGCACAGTACCGGCGCAAGGTTGCAGATGAAGAACTCGCTCAGGCCGGCGGAGACAGGAATGCGCCGAACGGGAGATTGCGGACGAGCATGAATAGGGCTCCCACCACCAGCAGCGCGGACCAGGCCAGCCGCGGGGCGACCGGGCCGGTGCGACCGCCGGCGCGAGTGCTGTCCAACCAGCGCCACCACAACAGCACCAGCGCCGGCAGGCCCAACACGTACAGCGCGTTGTCGTGCAGCGCGACGCCGAACTGACCGTGCAACAGCGCGTAGGTGGCCCGAGTCGCTCCGCACAGCGGGCAGTTCAGGCCAGTCCACGCGTGCAAGGGACAGAGCGGGATATGGGTCGTGTTCGGGTTGACCATGTAGATCACCGGCAATGCCGCCAACCCGGCTGCGGCCAGGCCGATCGGCGCCCGCCGCCAGGCGTCGGGCGGGCGCACCGTGGCGCGGGAACCGCCCAAGCTACTTCTGGACGGTGACGACGAGCGCACTCGAAGCCTTGTCATGCCAGCCCTGGTTGCGTTTGGTGCTGTCGAAGAACGGCGAGAAATATCCGAGCAGGCACAGCAACGCGGTCACTCCGAGCACCAGGTTGCGCAGGCAGCCGCGCCAAAATCCGATCGCGCCGCCGGTGTTGACGTCGATCACCTTCAGTCCGACCAGGCGCTTGCCGATCGTCTGCTGCCGCACGCCGTTGAGATAGCCGTAATAGCCGAAGCTGACGAGCACCTCGACGAGGAGCCGAAAGCCATCGGGAGCGCCAGCCGCCCCGAGGATCGCGGTGAGGATGGCAGCCACGATAAACACGATGACGACGTCGATGACGTAGGCGCCCAACCGCGGACCGAGCGGCGCGGGGCCGCCGGCGGGGGCGGGCACGCCGTAGGCCGGTGCCCCCGGATAGCCGCCCTGGCCATAAGCCGGCTGGCCATAAGCTGGCTGGCCGTACTGCTGGGGCTGCCCGTACTGCGGCTGGCCATATTGGGGCTGGCCATACTGCTGCGGCTGCCCGTACTGGGGCTGGCCATAAGCCGGCTGGCCGTACTGCGGCTGGCCAGGCTGCTGCGGCTGCCCGTACTGCTGGGGCTGCTGCGGCTGCCCGTACTCCGGCCTGGGCGGCGGAGGCGGCGGCGGGTAGCCCGCGCCGGGT
>JAOPUY010000284.1 GCA_025963265.1 Frankiales bacterium
CCCCGGCGCCGCCGGCCCACGCCGCCGAACCGTCCCAGCGCGGCCAGACCGTCAAGCTCTCGCGGCTACGTCAGGTCATCGCGGCCCGCATGGTCGAGTCCCTGCACGTGTCGGCCCAGCTGACCACGGTCGTCGAGGTGGACATCACCCGGATCGCCCGGCTCCGCGAGGCGGCCAAAGCGGAGTTCGAGAAGCGGGAAGGCGTGAAGCTGTCCTACCTGCCTTTCTTCGCCGTCGCCGCCATCGAGGCGCTTAAGGCGCACCCGAACGTCAACTCCTCGGTCGACACGGAGGCCGGAACGGTCACCTACCACGAGGCCGAGCACCTCGGCATCGCGGTGGACACCGAGCGTGGCTTGCTCGTCCCAGTCATCCACAACGCCGGCGACCTCAACCTGGGCGGTGTGGCGCGCAAGATCGCCGATCTGGCCGACCGGACCCGCACCAACAAGGTCAGCCCCGACGAGCTCGGCGGCGGCACGTTCACCCTGACCAACACCGGAAGCCGGGGCGCGCTGTTCGACACCCCGATCATCAACCAACCGCAGGTGGCCATCCTGGGCACCGGTAGCGTGGTCAAACGGCCGGTGGTGATCAGCGACGCGAACCTGGGTGAGACCATCGCCATCCGGTCCATGGTCTACCTGGCCCTGTCCTATGACCACCGGATCGTCGACGGGGCAGACGCCGCGCGGTTCCTGGGCACGATGAAAGACCGACTCGAGGCCGGAGCCTTCGAGGCCGATCTCGGGCTGGGGTGAAGCTAACGCTGGCCGGCGCGTCCGGCTTCCTCGGTCAGGCTCTCGCGCAGAGCCTGACCGAGCGCGGACATCACGTCGAGACGCTGGTCCGCCGTCCGGCGCGCCAGGCCAGCGAAATCGAGTGGCAACCCGAGACGGGCACGCTCGACCCGGCCGCGCTCAGCGGTCAGGACGCGGTGATCAACCTGTGCGGCGCCGGCGTCGGCGACAAACGCTGGACGCCGTCGTACAAGAAGCTGTTGGTCGATAGCCGCGTGCAGCCCACCGGCGCGATCGCGACCGCTCTGGCCAGCCTCGATTCGCACGTGCGGCCGGCGGTGTTCGTCTCGGCCTCGGCCATCGGTTACTTCGGCGACCGGGCCGCGGAGGTCTTGACCGAGTCCTCGAGCCAGGGCAGCGGATTTCTCGCCGACTTGGTCGCCCAGTGGGAAGCCGCCACGTCCCCGGCCGTCGACGCCGGCGTCCGGGTCGCGACCCTGCGGTTCGGACCGGTGTTGGCGGCCAGCGGCGGCATCCTCGCCCGCCTGATCCCATTGTTCAAGCTCGGCCTCGGCGGCAAGCTCGGGTCGGGCGATCAATTCCTGTCGTGGATCACGTTGGCCGACGAGCTCGCCGCGGTGCACCACGTCCTGCAATCGCCCTCGCTCAGCGGGCCGGTCAACGTGGTCGGGCCGGCGCCGGTCACCAACGCCGAGCTGTCCAAGGCGCTCGGCCAGATCCTGCACCGCCCGTCGATCTTCCCGACGCCGGCCTTCGGTCTTCGCCTGGTGCTGGGCGAGTTCGCCGACGAGGGCGCGCTCGCGAGTCAGCGCGCGCTGCCGCAAGCCCTGCTCGACGCCGGATTCGCCTTTGAGCACAGCGATATCCGCTCGGCCCTGCACTGGGCCCGGAACCACTGACTCCAAGGTTTAAGCGGGCACGGCAGTGGCGATGACGTTGTCGGCGTAGCTGTAGTAGTCGCCGTCGGCGTTGTGCTGACGGATCAGCGCGCCGCCGCAGGTGATGATTTTGAGGAGCCGGGGGCCGGTCGGGGCGAACAACGCGGTCGGCAGCGCGTCCTTGGCCACCACGGCCAGCCCGGTCACCCGCCACGACGTGCGTCGGCCGGTGGGGTCGGTGGTGACGACCAGCGCGCCGGGCTGCACCTGGTAGAGGCGCTGCAACGCGCCAGCGCCCTGGCCGACGTAGTTGACGTGCCCGGCCAGATCCACGGTGCCGACCTTGCTGCTCAGCCCGGCGCCGCCCAGCCAGCGCCCGACTGTGCGGACGTCACCCGGCCCCACCAGCTCGGTGCCCTGAATCGGCGCGTCCACGATCGGCGCCGCGATCCCCAGCGAGGAGACGTAGAGCATGGACGGGTCGGTGTCGGCCCACTGACCGCCGGCCGGCGACGCGGCGGGCGTCGCCCCGCTGCTCGGCGACGCGGCCGATGGCCCACTCGGCCGAGGTGGCGGCCCCTGCTCGCTGAAGGTGCGCGTGGGCAGCGGCGCGGGTCCGGGGCGGACTTCACCGCCGCCGACCCGCACTAGCGCGAGGCCGGTGACGGCGGCCAACACCGCCACCCCCGCCGCGAGGGCCGAGGCCCGGGCGCCCGCCGTCACCTAGTCAGCGCAGGTTCTGCTCATCGGCGCTGGCTCTGCCTGCGCCACCGAGTCGACCTGGGCGCCGCCAGAGCAGCAGCGCCAGCATCGCGAGCAAGCCGGCCACTCCGACCAAGAAGTAGCCGCCGGCCTGCAGCAGCGGACTGAGTCGGTGGCCCGCCGTCGAACCGGTGTCGACGCCGGTCGGCGCGTCGACCACCACCGCCGCCGGGCGGTGGGCGAAGTAGGGGTTGCTGGCCCCGACCGCCACCTTGCTCTGCTGACCGACGCCGGCGACGACGCCGAGGTCCTCGTGATCTGAGCCGGCCGCGAGGTCGCTCAGCGTGGCCGTGCAGGTGAACGACGCGCCTGGGGCGAATGGCCCGCTCCAACTAGTGCCGGTGCTCTGGTCACCGAAGGTGCAGCTCAACCCGGTCACCGAGCCGCCAGTCACCAACTGGTCGCTGACTTTGATGTCCGTCAACGCCTCATCGCCGGTGTTGGTCACCGTGTAGACCAGCCCGGCGGAGCCGTCGGACAGGGTCACGGCCGTCCCCGACGTGTCGGCGTCATTGCCGTTCAGGTCCTTCTTCACGATCGAGACGGCCGGTCCGGGCTGCCACAAGCCGAAGTCCAGACTCTCATCGGACTGCCCCGACTCGAGCAGGAGGCTGGTCGCCGAATCGGTCGAGGAGTCGGTGCTCCGAGTCCCGTGGCCGGGCACGGTGGGTAGGTAGCCGGCCGGCGCGGTGCCGTAGTCGATGTGCGTCACGTACTGCCCGGGCGGGAGGTCGTCGAAGTGGTACAGCCCGGAGGCGTCCGTGGTCGCCGGGCCGACGAGGTGGCCGTCGAGGTCGGTCACCGGCTGGCCCTCTGGCGTGGTGACCGTGATCCGCACGCCGGGGACGCCCTTCTCGCCGTTGTCCTGGACGCCGTTGTGGTTCTGGTCGATCCACACGTAGTCCCCGATCGAGACCGGTTTGACGTAGCCGAAGTCGAGCGTCTGGTCGCTCGATCCGTCGACCGTCAGGTCCTGCGAGGTGGCTGAGCCGGTCGAGGAGTCCACTGCGCGGTCCGCGCCGGCGCCAGCCGTCGTCGGCCGGTAGCCGGCGAGCGCACCGGCCGAGGCGGCCTGGTCGAGGGTCACCGTGTAGTGCTGACCGGCCGGCAGCACCGGCAGTTGGGCGAACTCGTACTTGCCCTGGGCGTCGGTCACCACCGGCGCCACCGGGTTTCCGTTGACGTCGGTGACCGGTTGCCCGTCCGGCCCGGTCAGCGAGAGGGTGACCCCGGGGATCGGCGGCTCGCCCGCGTCCTGGATGCCGTCGTGGTTGCTGTCGACCCACACGTAGTCGCCCACGCTGACCCGAGGCGTCAGAGCGGCGTAGTACGGGTTGGTGTCGGTGACAGTCTTCATGCTCTGGACGCCGACCCCGCTGACCTCGCCGAGATCCTCGTGGTCCGAACCCGCCTGCACGTCGGACAGCG
>JAOPUY010000306.1 GCA_025963265.1 Frankiales bacterium
GCGCGGCGGCCTGGCCGCCCATCCCGAGTCCGGCCGCCAGGAATGCACCACCCACGGCCGCGCCGCCTTGGGCCATTCCGGCACCGGCGCCGAGCGCGAGTTCGCCGGCCGCGTATTGGTTGAAGCTGCCGGCCAGCCGCGAGTAGCTGGTGTCCTTGGCCAGCCGCTTCAGCTGCTCGGAGTCCTCCGGCGCCAGGTTGATGTCGAAGTTGCCCATCCGGGTGATCATCACGCCGTAGGCGGCCAACTGCTCGTTGGCTTTCGCGATCGCCTCGGCCTCGATCTCCGGGGTGTAGACCGACAGGCCCAGGATCGGCCAGCCGTTGCGCACCACCTGCGTCGTCACGTTGGTGCGCATGACTTTGAGCAGCTGGTCGCTGACCCAGGATCCGACGGCGTCGTTGTCGTCGACGGTCACCGAGCCGAGCAAGTTGGTCAGCATCACGATCGGGTCGGTGATCCGCAGCGCGTAGTCGCCGAACACCCGCAGCGTCACGATCAACCCGGTCTGCGGGTCTTGGACGTCGTCGATTCGGCCGCCGAAGGTGAACCCGGTGAACTCGCGCGTGTGCGCGAAGTAGAGCTCGGCCCGGTAAGCCCGGCCGGCGGTGGCGAGGTCGATGAACATGCCCAGGCCGCGGATCTCATCGGCCTCGATGTTGTGCCGGCCCGGCCCCATCGTCGCGATGACCTGGCCGCTGTTGACGAAGATCGCCAGCTCGTCGGCGTTGACGATCGCCTTGCTGTCCTTGCGAATACTGACGTCCGGCCACTTGTAGATGATTTGGTGCTTGTGATTGTCGGGTACCGCGATGAACTCACGTCCGAGTAGCGCCATGGCCTTCTCCCCAGCACAGGAATGATCAAGGCAAAACATACCCGCTTGCGGGGTAGCCGGGGAGAGCCCGGACACCGCTTCTTCCGCCGAGCCTGCTCGGCGCGCTAACTTACCGCCATGGACCTGATCGAGTGCCGCTGGTGCCACGCGCAAAACCAGCCTGGCACGACGAGCTGCGACACCTGCGGCGCGCCGTTGGACGCGCGAGATGTCGTCAGCGATTCGGGCTGGCGCGAGGCGCCGCGGCTACGCGACATGACGGAGTTTCACGTCGGCAGCTCCACCGCTCAGGTCGAGGGCGAGCTGGTGCCGGTCGTCGAGCTGGCCCTGGCCGGCGGCGACGGGGTGTTCTTCGAGCATCACGTGCTGCTCTGGAAAGACGAGCAGACGGCGCTGTCGGCGCTCAACAACGGTGGCGGCGTCAAGCGCTCGCTGGCCGGAATGCCGTTCGTCATCTCCCAGGCCCACGGCCCCGGCCGGGTCGCGTTCTCGCGTGACGCCCCGGGCGAAGTCGTCGTGCTGCCGCTGCACCCCGGGATGGAAGTGGACGTGCGGGAGCACGCGTTCCTGATCGCGACCCACGCCGTCGAGTACTCCTTCGTGCGCATCAAGGGCCTGGCGAACGTCCTCTACGGCGGGGGCGGCATGTTCATGGACCGCTTCGTGACCCAGGGTGCGGCCGGGCTGCTCGTGCTGCACGGCAACGGGAACGTCTTCGAGCGGGTGCTGGGGCCGGGCGAGAAGATCCTCGTCGAGCCGGGCGCGTTCTTGTACAAGGACTCGTCGGTGCAGCTGAACACGGTGCAGCAGAACGTGAAAACCGGGTTGATCCGGCACGGGCTGTACCTGGCCGAGATGACTGGACCGGGTCGGGTCGGCATCCAGTCGATGTACGTCCACCACCATTCCGAGTGACCGTGACCGGCCCATGACCGAGGGCGCGGAGTCGGACCAGCGGGCCTTGCTGCGGCTAGAAGTCAGCGCCCGGCCGGCGCCGTCGCTGCGGCCGGCGTCGCTGACCAGCCCGGAGCCGATCCGGCCGCTGCCGGGCTCGTTGTTGGCCAAGCTGGAAGTGCGCCGACGGACCGGGTTCGACCCGGTCATCGGAGCCGACCATCCGCGCCGCGAGCGGCTGCAGCAGGTCGTCGTGCTGCCGATCGTCGTGGCCGGGCCGGCCGCCGTGGTGGCGGGCGTCGGCTTCGGGATCGGCCACCCACTGCTCGGGCTCATCGCGGCGATTGTGGCTGGCGTCGGCCTGGTCTTCGCGCTAGCCGCCCGAAGTTGGATCCGGGCCGATCCGCTGCGGATCACCACGGCCGAGGGCCGGCGGCTGGACCACGCCTGCTCCTGGCAGTCGCGGCAGCCCTGGACCGGAACGCTGAACGCCGGACCGGAGCGGGCGCTGCTCGGGTTGGCGGTGGACGCGGTGGGGGCGATCGCCACCAGCCCGGCCTGGGCGTCGGGCTACCTGGACGGGCACCGGTTGGCCTTCGACCTGGCCGACGAGCTGGACGGCCTCGACGCCCAGCTGTGCCAGGTGGCCTCGGCCCGAGCGGCCGGCGGGGCCGACGACGATGTCGACGCGGCGTTCGACGCCGGCCTGGACCGGGTGCTCGCGTTGCGCCGCTACGAGGCCGGGCTGGCCGCCCTCACCGCCCACGTCGCCGTCACCGACGCGGTGCTGCACGCGGCGCCGGCCGTCGGCGAGCTGCGCGGGTCGGTCGAGCAGGCTCGCTTCGCGGCCGAGGGCGTGCAGCGGCTGACCGACGAGCTGGCCGTGATCATCGCCTCGGTCGACGAGACCGCGAGCGAGCTCCGCCGGGATGAGAAGTCATGACGCCGCCCCGCGGTTATGGGATGCTTCGGCGGTTGAAGCTGCTGTGCTCACGTCTTTGGGGGTACTCGTGACCGAGGTTGGCCAACGCGTCGAATGTCGGTGGTGCCACGCGCAAAGCGAGGTAGGCGTGACGACCTGCCAGCGGTGCGGCGCCCCGCTCGACACCCGCGACCGGGTCAGCGACTCCGGCTGGCGCGAGGCGCCCCGGCTGCGCGACCTGACCGAGGTCGGCTTCGGCGCGGGCAGCACCATCCAGCTCGACACCGGCGTCATCCCGGTCGCCGAGCTCAACCTGGCCGAGGGCGACAGCGTCTACTTCGAGCACCACGCCATGCTCTGGAAGGACGACCGGCTGCCGATGACGGTGATGAGCACGCCTGGCGGCGCCCGCCGGCTGCTCGGGGACATGCCCTTCGTGCTGAGCGTGGCCCACGGCGCCGGTCGGCTGGCCTTCTCCCGCGACGCGGCCGGCGGCTTGGTCGTCCTCCCGATCGATCCGGGCACGCAGCTCGACGTGCGCGGGCACGCGTTGCTGCTGGCCTCCGGAGCCGTGAGCTACACCTTCTCCAAGGTGCCCGGGCTCAAGACCGCGTTCATGGCCGGCACCGGCATGTACTTCGACCAGTTCTCGGTGGCCGAGGCGCCGGGCGTCCTGGTGCTGCACGGCTACGGCAACGTCTTCCAACGCACGCTGGACGACGGCGAGACGATCGAGCTCGAGCCCGGCGGGTTTCTTTACAAGGACGCCTCGGTCGCCATGGAGGTCCGCACGGTCGACATCGGCGGGGCCAGCGGTGGCGCGGCGCAAGGATTGCAGGGCGCCAAGCAGCTGGCCGGCCGCGGCTTTCGCGGGCTCAAGGCGATGCGCGGGATGATGCAGGACGGCATCGCCGGGG
>JAOPUY010000347.1 GCA_025963265.1 Frankiales bacterium
GCCCCAGTAGCACCGCTCCGACCAGCAGCGCGGCGCCGATCAGCACCTCAGCCGGCAGCGGCGGGTCGAGCAGCAGCTCGGCGGCCTCCAGCACGTCGGCCGACGGCGGCTCAGCCAGCAGTTCGGCTGCGACCAGCACCGCCGCCGGCGTGAGCTCAGCGGTCGACGCGACCGCCGTGACGTCGACCGACGCCCCGTCCTCGAACGCGCCGACGAGCGCGGAGTTGCTCGCGAGCACCGGGGGCAACGTGCTGCCGGCCGCGGCGGCCGGCGTGCTGCTGTTAGTGGTCGGCGGCGCCTCAGTCGCGGTGGCGAATGGCCGGGGGCGCCGCCACTGATGGCCTAGCTGGCCGCGCTCTCAGGCGCGAGCGCGTAGGAGCGTCGTTGGCGGGCGAGGACGTGGTCGCGAGCGCCGACGCCGCGCTTTTCCGAGTGGCTCGGCGCGACCCAAGCATCCAGGTCCGGGTGATGGAAGAAGACCACCGAGTAGCGGTCGGTCTGCGGCGCACCCGGGATGCGCTCGGGGTTGACGACCCGGTGCATGTTCGCCGGGATCACCCGGTCGCTCCACAGATTGAGCAGGTCGCCGGCCTGCAGCAGGATCGCGCCGGCCGGGAAGTCGACCGGCACCCAGCTGCGCTCGGGGCCGATCCGGGCTTGCAGGCCTCCGGTCTGATCAGCCCACAGCAGGGTCAGACCGCCGATGTCGGTGTGCGGCTCCGAGCGAACGCGTCCCGGCTCGGGTGGCTGCTCCTGCTTCAGGTAGTGGTTCACGCACAAGTTCGAGTGCTGGCGAGAAGTCCAGGCTTCCAGCTCAGCCTCGGGCAGTTCGAGTTCGCCGGCGATCAGTCGAATCAGGTCGCTGGCCAGCCCGCGCATGCCCTCGTAGTAGGCGGCCCACGTGGTGGACAGCTCGGGTGGGGTGGCCGGCCACTGCGCGAACTCGGCCGCCCAGGATTGCTGGTCGGGGTAGCCCGCCGGGTCGGGCAGGGCCGCCTCGAATCGCTCCAACAGGGCGGCGGACGGGCCGCTGGCGTGCACCGGCTGCCAGCCCTGCCACGGGCCCTGCCCGCTCCATTGGACGTCGGCCTTGTCCTGCTCGGGCAGCTCGAAGAACGCGCGGGAGGCCGTCAGCATGGACTCGAGGAGCCCGCTCAGCGGGCCGAGGTCGGTCAGGAAGACGCAGGAGAACTCCTGCAGCGTGTGCACCAACCGCTCGCCGGTCAGGTCAGTCAGGCTCAGCACGGGAACAGCGGTTTTGTTTTGCGGGACGGGGACGAAGGCCACGGTCGCTCCAGGTATATCGAGTTCGGAGGGCCGCCGTTGCAGAGCCGGTAGATACCCCTGGTGCCATCTAGAGAACCCGAGCCGGATGACGGGCTCATTTCTAGCCGGTGACGTCGGCATCACGATGCGCCGATCAGCGGGGGTCGTCGGCGCCTGCCCCTACGCTCAGCCGAGCAGTGACGCGAATAGACGGGACACGGTGATGACGGTGCGGTGCGCGTGGGCCGAGAGCACAGATCTGATGCGGGACTACCACGACCTCGAGTGGGGAGTGCCCCGCCGCGACGACGGGTACCTCTTCGAGCTGCTGACGCTAGAAGGCGCGCAGGCGGGGTTGTCCTGGTCGACCGTGCTCAACAAGCGAGAGCGTTATCGCGCGGTGCTCGACGACTTCGCACCGAGCGCCGTGGCCGGCTACGACGAGGCGAAGCTGGCGCAGCTGCTGCTCGATCCGGGAATCATCCGGAATCGGCTCAAGGTCCAATCGCTAGTGACCAACGCGGCCGCCTTCCTGGACCTGCAGGCTCAGCGGGGCAGCTTCGCCACCTATCTGTGGGAATGGGTCGACGGCGTACCGATTGAGAACCGGCCGGCTTCCACCGCCGGGTTGCCGGCTCGCACTGAGTTGTCCGACCGGCTCAGCAAAGATCTCAAGAAACGAGGCTTTCGCTTTGTGGGTTCGACCATCGTGTACTCCTACCTGCAGGCGGTCGGGCTCGTCAACGATCACCTCAGCAGCTGCGAGTTCGGCTCCATGGCCGGCCGCTGACCGCCTCCGGGCCGCAGAGCGTGGGGCTCGGCGACGTCCACGACGCGGTCCCCGCAATGGGCTCGCCACCTGCCGGTGGCCGGCGCGAACCGGACGTCATGCTCCCGGCAACCAGCGGAGCCGGCGCGGTCGGGCCGAGCGATCTCGGCGGCGGCGGCGCTCATCGACAGATCTATCAGCTGCCCGCCGCCGGCCGCCAGCGCGTCGAGCACCGCCCGATAGCCGAAGACGCCGGTGATCGGATCAGCTAGCGCGTCACCGCAGAAGACCGGGCCCCGCTCGTCCCACGCGACCAGGCCGCCCGCCACCGCCGCGTCGTCGCCGAAGGCCACCCGACCTGAGTCTCGGCCGTAGCCGGTGATGCTGAGCCAGACCTGGCCGACCCGGGGCGCAAGCTCGCGGGGTCCCAGCCCGAATTGGCTCAGCGCGCGCGGCCGCGAGCCCTCGATGACCACGTCGGCGGCCGAGATCAACGCGGCCAGCTCAGCGCGATCGGCGGGGGCGCTGAAATCGAAGCGCCGCTCGGCCTGGCCCGCGTGCAGCCAGCCGTGAAACTCGGGTTGACTGGCTCGGCTCGGATCTGGACGGGCGGTGCTCTGGATCGAGGTCACGCTCGCGCCGCTGGCCCCAAGCAGCCGCGCGGTCAGCGGGCCGGCCCAGAGCGAGGCCAGGTTGACGACGGTGAGGCCGGCGAGCGATCCGGCCCCGTCTGGTCCAAGGGCCTCGGGCGCGCTTGAGCCCCGCGGCGTGACCCGGACGGCTGGCCGTCCGACGGCGCTGGCCTCCGGTGGGGTGCGGGGCGGCAACGCGCTGAGCGGCAGCGCGAGCAACTCCGCTTGCGCCACCAACTCGGCCGAGGTCAGCCGAGCCATCTCGCGGATCGCGGCGGCGAGGACCGCGGACTCTCCGCCGGCGGCGGGCAACTCGACGCTGACCAGGGCGCTGAGGGCCTCGTGGTCCGACGGCCGCGCCAGATTGAGCGCCACCCAGCCGTCGGCGGCGCGAATCAGGTGGCAGCTGCCGTTGGCCGACACCTCGCCCTGGCGGACGAACTGGGCGGCCCGAGCTCGTCCGGACAGCACTCGAGGCAGCTCGATCCCGTCCAGCGGGCGGGGTGAACGGCCGGCGCCGTCGCACACCGACTGCAATCGGCTCAGGACTGGACCGTCCGGGGCCAGCGGCGGTCCGCCCGGCCGGCCGGTCAGCAGCATCAGGCCG
>JAOPUY010000383.1 GCA_025963265.1 Frankiales bacterium
GATGCGTCAGCCGCACCACTGCTGGCTGCGTTTTTCGGCGCGAAGCGTGCGTTTATTGGCTGGCCCGCCGCTCGTGATGCTGGATAGCGTGCTGCGGACGGCCCCGAAGACGGGTGGCAGTCATCGCGGTCCACGGATG
The DNA here is from genome assembly GCA_025963265.1 of Frankiales bacterium. Taxonomy (GTDB): domain Bacteria; phylum Actinomycetota; class Actinomycetes; order Mycobacteriales; family Jatrophihabitantaceae; genus Jatrophihabitans_A. The sequence goes on from JAOPUY010000383.1 coordinate 140, forward strand.
GACCTCTACTTTCGACGGCTGCCACCCCGCCGCCAAGCTAGGGAGCGGCAGCACGTGAACGACGACAACGAACGCCTCATGCCTCCGCATGAGCGGGCGAAACTGAGTAGCGACGGCGCGTGGATCGATTACATTGCCTCGCTTTAGATATGCATAACGCGAGCAAGCGGTGATGACTACGGGTCTCCGTGGCTAAATCCTTCGAGAATTGAGAGTCTGTGGCGTGTATCGCGAGATCTGGCCGGCGCACCGTGGCGTTGGCCGCAGCGTCGTTCGTCCTTGTGGTCCTGGCGGTGACCGTCGCCCCGAGGTCCGCATCGGCGTCGCCACCCACGCAGACGGTGTTCGTCAACGAAGGGTTCCGTGATGCCACCGCTGGGCCGAACTATCTGTTGCCCAATGCCCCCGCCGGCGTTAACTCCGCCTGCCTGACGGCCGGTACGGACACCACGCAGACGCCGATTCCCGGTTGCGGCGGCATCGATGCCCCCGGATCAGGTGCGCTGAGGCTTACGTCCAATCTCCAAGCCGAAGAGGGCGGCGTGGGTTCAACCGAATCGGTGCCGATCACGAAGGGCTTGGACGCCGTATTCGACAGCTACCAGTACAAGCCGGTCGGCTCGGCGTTCGGGGACGGTGACGGCCTGGGGTTTTACCTGGCCGCGACCGATCCGCTCAACCCCACCGTTCCCAGCACCATCGGAATCCCCGGCGGGGCCCTTGGGTATTCACCAGTCCCCGGAGGCGGGCACAACGGGCTGGCCTACGGGTACCTCGGCGTGGGCCTGGACGTCTACGGCAACTACCTCAACCCGGCCGAGGACGGAACCGACTGCAACGGGTCGGACAGCTTTCATGACAGCGGGCCCGGCAGCCTCCCTAACAGCGTCAGCGTCCGCGGTGCCGGTGACGGCACTACTGGCTACTGCGTCCTGTCCGCCGACACCGCTCTGGATGGCACCCTGCTCGGCACCACGCGAGCCAACTCGATCGTGCCCGTCGAGGTTCTGATCAACCCCAGCAACTCAGCGTCGGTATCGACGTCGGGTTCCAACATCACCGTCCCGGCCGGGTCCTACGCCGTGGTGTTCACACCCTTCGGCGGCACCAAGCAGACGCTGACCGGGCCACTGCCGTCGACGCTGAACGGCGGCATCCCGGCCGGCCTGTACCCGAGTTCGTGGATTGACCCGACCACCGGCTACCCCTACAAGCTCACCTACAGCTGGGTCGGTTCTACTGGCGGCGCGGTCGACATCCACGAGGTCAACAACGTGCAAGCGCAGACCGTGAACGGGGCAGTGCCGACACTGTCAGCGACCGCTACGGACGCCGGCAGCGGCTCGGTCGCCCACGACGCCAGCGACACCTTAACGATCACCCCGACCGTCACCACCGACGGCGGCGCCGAGGACCAACCGATTCAGGCCACGGTGACCTTCCCGACCGGGACCACACCGACCACCGCGACTTCCTCGCCGTGGGTCTGCTCGATCAGCATCCAGACCGAAACCTGTACCTATACGCCGGGCAGCGCCATCGCGGCTGGCACGGCGCTCACTGCGCTGGAGTTGCCCTTCACCGCTAACGGACCCCCCGCAACCACGACGATCCCGTGGGTCGTCGCATCCACCGACGCCACCGCGGTCACCGGCTCGCTAACCCTGACGATCACCCACGCCACGAGCAGAGTCAGCGCCTCCGCCGCCATCGGATCGGTCGGCGGACCGGTGTCGATGTCGGCCGCGGTGTTGCCGGCAGACGCCACCGGCACGGTGACCTTCACCGATACGACCACCGGCAGCCCGATCTGCACAGCCACCGTCAGCGCGGGACCCGCCTCGTGTACCGGTACGGCGCTCCCACCGGCCACCGTTCACAGCATCGCCGTCGCCTACAGCGGCGACGGCCGCTACGACGCCTCGTCCACCACGACGACCCTATCGTTGTCGGCTGGCGCAAGCTCGATTACCGCAGTGGCGAGTCCGACGTCGGTGCCCTACAGCACCACATCGACCTTATCGGTCAGCGGCCTATCCTCCGACGCGACCGGCACGATCACCTTTAACGCCGGCGGCACGACCCTGTGCACTGCAAGGTTGCCAGCCACCACCTGCATCACCGCGACAACGCTCCCGGCCGCCGCCTACACCGTCACGGCCGTCTATTCCGGCGACAACAATTACGCCACCACGACCGCGCCAACCACGCCCCTCACGATCACCCAGGTAACACCGACCGTCGCCGAGTCGACCAGCGCCACCTCGATCGAGTACGGCACCTCGGCCACCCTGACCATCACTGGCCTGCCCGCCGGCGCAACCGGCGCAGTCACCTTCAGCGGGCCCGGCCCGGTCACTCTGTGCACGACGACACTGCCAGTCACCTCATGCGCTTCGTCGACGCTGCTTGCGGTGGGCACCTATCCCATCACGGCCACCTACCCGGGCGACGGCAACGTCAGCGCGGCGACTTCGACCACCGCCTCGCTCCAGATCACTCAAGCGCACCCCACCCTCACCGAAAGCGCCAGCACGCTGACGATCCCGTACGGGGCCACGTCGACACTGACCGCATCGGGACTACCTGCGGGGGCGACCGGCACGATCACCTTTGCCTGGTCGGACCCGGTCACACTATGCACAGCGACGCTACCCAGCACCTCGTGTACCACTCCGCCGGGATTAACCGCCGGCACCTATGCGGTCACGGCGACCTACTCCGGCGACTCAAACGTCGCGCCCACCCAAGCCAGCGGAATTACGCTCACACAAAACGCCGCGCTACTCGCCGTATTTGACTTAGCTGATACCGGCACGCCGGCGCTGGGACTCACCGGCCTCGGACTCAGCCTGCTCATCACCGGACTCGTCACGCTCAAGATGGCCCGGCGACGCAACCAGAACCGCTTGAAGTCTTCGATGTAGATCAAGCCAATCGGACCGATCAGAACGCTGGACGGCAATCAGCAACCACCCTTCATCCAGCGCGAGCGTTGCCCACCTCGAGCGCGCCGAGCGGCGTGACTTACTGCGGAAGGCCTTCATCGCCGACCGGACCGTTCGGTTTGACTCCTTGCGAACTGACCTTTGGTTGGGCCCATCCGCCCTCCGCCTGACTGCACCGACGGCGCGAGCCCGCCAGGTTGACACGATGCAGCCTCGATAGGGTTACATGGGACGTATACGTCCGTCTGCTTATGTAAAACCCCGCGTGGGGCGCCGCCGGTCCGCGGTCGACGCTCGGCGTCAACATGGCTGCGCTAAGCGCCTTGAACCTTGGCGGAGGCGCACGCTACTCGTCGATGTCGCGTACGTTCCTCGGGCTGGGTGGCTGCGCAGATCGGAGCGTGGAGTTCCCGAAGAA
>JAOPUY010000416.1 GCA_025963265.1 Frankiales bacterium
GCTGCTGCGGCTGCCCGTACTCCGGCCCGGGCGGCGGCGGAGGCGGCGGCGGGTAGCCCGCGCCGGGTTGCGCCCACGGGTCGGCACCAGCCGGCGGCGTCGCCCAGGGCGCGGGCTCCGGCGGCGGCGCAGCGGGCGGGGCCCACGGGTCTACCGGTGGGACGCCCTCGGCGCCCGCCTGCGTCCCGTCCGGCTTGGGCGAGTCCTTTCCGTTCTCGCTGTCAGCGTCGTTGCCCCACTGCGTCATCGGTTCATTCCTCCTGTGACTGACCAGGCACCCTGTTCGCAGGCGCCCGACCAGTTCGTTGTGGACCCAAGCCCAACCGGTCCGGAGTTGTTCGCCGTCCCTGTGCCGAGAAACGTATCGGAGATCGCGGACGTTCCGGTAGCGATCCGGCGGATAGCCGGCCAACAACGAGTTCCACCGCCGACTAGCGTGGAACCGTGGCCAGGACCAAGGATCAGCGGATCGCCGCTGAGCAGGCGCGCGAATTGGCGCGCGCGCCGGTTTCGGACCCGTATCGGGGCCAGTTAGCCGATCCTTTCGCCGATCAGCGCGTCCCCGCGGGGACGCTGCTGGCCGCTCCGGGCGGCCGCGCCCAGATCGCGCCGGGAAGCTCCGGGGGCGACGGCGCCCCGGCCGGCGGGTTCGGCCTGGGGTCGGGGGCGCCGCCGACGTTCAGCGGCGGCTACGACGTCACCGGTCAGCCAATCCGGCCGAGAGCGCCCGGGCTAGCCGTCGCGGTCGGAGTGCTCGCCCTGCTAGAGGGCGTGGTCATCGGCGTGCTCGGGCTGCTGCTGATCGCGCTGATCAGCATCTCGCACAACATCGACGTCGGCGATCGGTCCTTCTACGCCGGCCAGGACGCCAGCTACATCCTGCTCGGAGTGCTGAACCTCGGAGTCAGCGCGGCGCTGGTCGTCGGGGCCGTCGCGCTGATGACCGGCCGGCTCAGCGGACGGATAGCGCTCACCGCCGGCGCCTGGACCGTGCTCGGGTTCAGCGCGTTCTGGGGCACCCAGGACAACGTGTCGGGCTACATCCCGTTCGTGCTAGCGCTGGTCGCCGCGGCCATCCTCGCCCTCGGCTACCAGCGCTCGCTCACGGACTGGCTCGGCGTGCTGCCCCCTCCGCAACCGGAGTGAGCCCCGCACAACCGGAGTGAATCAGTGCCGAGCGGTGATGCTCAGCTCGCTCCGGTCAGGCTGCACGTCGATCGTCACGGTGTCGCCGTCGGCGATCTCGCCGCCGATCAACTTCTTGGCCAGGCTGTCACCGATCGCGGTCTGCACCAGCCGTCGCAGCGGTCGGGCGCCGTACAGCGGGTCGAAGCCGTTGAGCGCCAGCCACTCACGGGCGCCGGCGGTCACGTCCAGCGTCAACCGCCGTCCGGCCAGTCGAGCGCCGAGGGCCGCCAATTGCACGTCGACGATGCCGGTCAGCTCGGCCGTCGTCAGCTGGTCGAAGACCACGATGTCGTCCAAGCGGTTCAGGAACTCGGGCTTGAAGTGCTCGCGCACCAGCTCCAACACCGCCTCCTTCTTGGCCTCGGCCGGCAGCTCGGAAACCAGGAACTGCGAACCCAGGTTGGAGGTCAGGACCAGAATGACGTTTCGGAAGTCCACCGTCCGGCCCTGCCCGTCGGTCAGGCGACCGTCGTCCAGCACCTGCAGCAGCACGTCGAACACGTCCGGGTGCGCCTTCTCGACCTCGTCGAACAGCACGACGCTGTACGGGCGTCGGCGGACCGCCTCGGTGAGCTGGCCGCCCTCGTCGTAACCGACGTAACCGGGCGGGGCGCCGACCAGCCGAGCCACCGAGTGCTTCTCGGAGTACTCGCTCATGTCGATGCGAATCATCGCGCGCTCGTCGTCGAACAGGAACTCGGCTAAGGCCTTGGCCAGCTCAGTCTTGCCGACTCCGGTCGGGCCGAGGAACAGGAATGAGCCGGTGGGACGATTGGGGTCGGAGATGCCGGCGCGAGCCCGACGAACCGCGTCGGAGACGGCCTGCACCGCGGCCTTCTGGCCCTTCACCCGATGGGCCAAGCCGTCTTCCATGCGGAGCAGCTTGGCCGTCTCGCCCTCCATCAGCCGGCCGGCGTTGATGCCGGTCCAGGCGGCGACCACCTCGGCGATGTCGTCGGCGGTGACCTCCTCGGCCACCATCACGTCGGCCGCGGGCTCGGCCGCCGAAGCCTCGGCGATCTCCCGCTCCAGGGCTGGGATGTCGCCATAAAGCAGCTTGGAGGCCGTCTCGAACTCGCCCGCTCGCTGGGCGATCTCGACCTCGGTCTTGAGCCCGTCGAGCTGCTCCTTCAGATCACCGACCCGGTTGAGCCCAGTCTTCTCCCGCTCCCAGCGGGCGTTCAGCGCCCCGAGGGTCTCGCTCTGGTCGGCCAGCTCGGCCCGCAGCGCCTCTAGCCGGGCAACCGAGGCCGGGTCGCTCTCCTTGGCCAGCGCCATCTCCTCCATCTTCAGCCGGTCGACCGAGCGTTGCAGCTCGTCGATCTCGACCGGACGGGAGTCGATTTCCATCCGCAGCCGCGAGGCGGCCTCGTCGATCAGGTCGATCGCCTTGTCGGGTAGGAAGCGCGAGGTGATGTAGCGGTCGGACAGCGTCGCCGCCGCGACCAGCGCGCCATCGGAGATCTGCACCTTGTGGTGCGCCTCGTACCGGCCGGCCAGGCCGCGCAGGATCCCGATCGTGTCCTCGACGGACGGCTCGCCGACCAGAACCTGCTGGAACCGGCGCTCGAGGGCCGGGT
>JAOPUY010000418.1 GCA_025963265.1 Frankiales bacterium
AGCAACCCGGCGGCCAGTTTGAGCACGGCGACGGCCAGGTTCGCCGCGAGCGCCAGCAGCACCGTTGGCAGGCTCTCGTCGGTCGTCTCGTCGTCGCTCACGCGGAGGTCCTACCCAATGCGGCGACAAGTTGCGCCCAGCGGGGTGTCTAGCTGGTCACCGTCACGCGGTCGTCTTGGCCAGGAAGTCCAGCGCGACCTGGGCGACGTCGGACCAACCGGCGTCGATGACCAGGCTGTGCCCACGTCCGGGGATCTCGTGGAACTCGGTCAGCGAGGAGTTGTGCAGCTGGCGTCGGTACGCGGCGTAGGCGATGGCGTGCGGGACGGTGTGGTCCTCGCCGCCCTCGATGAACTTCATCGGGCCGCGATCGGGGTTCTTGTGGTCGACCGATGCCTCCGACCGGGGATCGAAGTTGGCCGAGGCCGCCTGGAACAACGGCTTGCCCGCGCCGGGAACCGGGAACTTCTCGTACAGCGCCTTGGCCTCGGCTTCGTCCACGGCGTTGACGAACGCGAACCGGAACTGCTCATAGGTGAGCATCACCGAACCCTTGCGGTTGGCCGGGTTGCGCAGGGCCGGGAAGGCGGACTTCAACGCCGACAGCGGGAGGGGCAGGACGCCGCGGAAGGGCGCTGGATCAATCGGAACCGACGCGAACCCGAGCCCTTTGCCAGCGAGCTTTTGCGTGATCAGGCCGCCGAAGGAGTGGCCGATGATCGCCGGCTTCTGCTCCAACCGCTGAATCGCCGCCACGTAGTGGTCGGTGATCGCGCCGACGCCCTTGCCGGCGAAGACTTCCGGGTGGGCCCGCCCCTCGGCGACGGTCTCCGGGTCATCCGGCCAGCCGGGCGCGATCGTGGCGTAGCCCTGGGCCTCGAACAGCTCGCGCCACCGGTCCCAGCTGCTGGCCAACAGCCAGAGACCGTGGACGAAGAGGACCGGTGTGCGGCCGGAGGCGTTCGCGCTCTCGATCTGGGCCAACTCGGCTGGAGTGAGGGAACCAGGCGACGCGGTCATATTCGTCCTCACGCTAGAACAGAATGGTCTGTTCGATGAACCTAAGAGCGTGCTTGGTGACTGTCAAGACGCCTCGCTAGCGCGAGTACCGTGGGCGCGCGATGAGCACAACCCAGGAAATGCGGACCACCGACGCACCCGGCACGCGGGATCGGCTGCTCTTCGCTGCCGGTGAGCTCTTCTACGCCGACGGCATCAGGAACGTCTCGATTGAGCGGGTCTTGGAATCGGCGGCCGTCACCCGCTCGACCATGTACCGCTACTTCCGAACCAAGGAAGACCTGGTGCTGGCCTACCTCGCTCATGAGGACGCGAAGCTTCGACTGCGGCTGGCCGAAGCGGCCGCCGATCCGGGCGTCCCTTTGCTGGACGCGGTGGTGCGGTCAATCTCCTACGACATCTGCCAGCCCGGATTCCGGGGTTGCGCGTTCATGAACGCCGCCGTCGAATTCCCCAATCCCGCCCACCCGGTGCGGCTGGCGGTGCGGGCGCACCGCGAGTGGTTCGAGCAGGCCCTGGTCCAATTGTTGCGGCAGGCGGCGCATCCGGAGCCCCAGACCGCCGCGCGGGCTCTCGTGGCTCTGCGAGACGGCGCGATGATGGGCGGCTACCTAGACGATTCGAAAGTAGTCGCGGGATCGCTGGAGTGGGCCGCTCGTTCTGTGCTGGCCTTTTCCTGAGGCAAAATGGTGACTGAGAGTAGCCACCGGTCGCCTAGATTCGCCAGCCCGCAGCCTGCTGCATGACGAGCAGGCCAACGCCGGCGGCCAGCAAGATGAACATGAGCACTGACACCAGCACGACCAGGTCGAAGTAGCGGTTGGCCAGCGCTTGGGCGCTTCGCGCTGGTGCCAGCGGCGGACGTTTGGCCGGGGCGGCCGCCGTCGGGCGCGAGCTCACCGGGGACGAGGCGTTGCTGCGGACAGCCGTCTTGGCCGAACCGGCCAGCGAGGTAATTGCCACTACTTTTGTTTACACCCCGTCACAAATCCAGGATGTCCCTTTTAGTAATTGAGACCAGGCCGAGACCGATTCGACACCGGACGTTTAGCTAGGACACGCGATGCCCGCCCGCGCGACTAGTCGAGCACCGCCTGGCTGCGGAGGTAGCGGCCGAAATGCGGCACGGTGAACGCGATCAACCCGCGCTCGGCGGAGTAGATGAGGCCCTTCTTCAGCAGGGCGTCCCGCGCCGGAGACAGGGACTGCGGCTTGCGACCCAAGATGTCCGCCACGTCGGCGGTGGTGACCGCCTCGTTGCCTGAGGCCTCCCGCTCGCCGGCCAAGGCCATGCCCCGCAGGTAGTCGCGCTCGGCCGGGGTCGCTCGCTCATAGCGGGAGCCGAAGAAGCCGACCGCGAGCTCGGCCGCCGCCTCGGGCGCGGCGACCGCGACGTCCTCCGCCGTGACCGGCGAGTGCGGCGCCACATCCCACACCGCCTTGCCGTAGGCCTGGATGAAGTAGGGGTAACCAGCCGTCATCGCGTACATCGCGGCCAAGGCCTCGGGGGTGAACTCGGCGTCCTCATCCCGAGCCGGCGTTTGCAGGGCGACGTCGGCGGACTCCTTGGTCAACCGGTCGATGCGCGCGTAGCGGAACAGTCGCTCGCTATAGGACTTGCTTGCGCTCAGCACGCTGGGCAGGTGGGGCAGGCCGGCGCCGACGACGACGAGCGGCAAGCCGTTTTGACTCAGCTCGTGGCAGGCCGCGCACAGCGCCGAGATGTCCTCCGGCGCCAGGTCTTGCATCTCGTCGATGAAGATCGCGATGCCGGCGCCGGTGTCAGCCGCCAAGCCGGCCGCGTCGGAGAACAGTTCGACCAGGTCGATCTCGATGTCGCCGGAGTCGGCTCGACCCGCCACCGCCGGCGCGTCGATCCCGGGCTGCCAGCGGTCTCGCAGCTTGACGTCGCTGGCGCTTTTGAGGGCGAAGGACTTCAGGACGCCGAGCACGTGCTGCAGCCCGTCGGGATCGGCGCCGCTGAGCTCGCGAATCGCCAGATGCAACGCGGCGGCCAGGGGCCGGCGCAACGCCTGCTCGGGCCTGGCCTCGAGCTTTCCGGTTCCCCAACCGGCCCGCACCGCGGCCGACCGCAACGCGTTGAGCAGCACCGTCTTGCCAACCCCGCGAAGGCCGGTGAGCACGATCGAGCGCTCGGCGCGTCCGCGGGCGACCCGCTCTAGCACCACGTCGAAGGCTCGCAACTCGCCCTCACGGCCGGCGAGTTCGGGCGGCCGTTGGCCCGCTCCAGGCGCGTACGGGTTGCGAATCGGGTCCATGATCGGACTGTATCGAGGTCTCTAGGGTTTACCGAAGACATCGCGATAAAGCGCAATCGCGTCGCGCCATCGACTACTGCTTTACTACGCACAGTCGTCACCTTCTAACTCTCTGTCTCGTTAGTCGGACAGAGAGCGGCACTGGGAGGAGGCGGCGATGCGAGAGCTGATGGGCTCAGCGGCCGTTCTGCCTGCCCGCTCGCGCTCGCGCCGCATCGGGATGAGGCTGCTGCAGCTGCTCCTGCTGATGGCGGCCGCGTGGGCGCTTTCGAGCCTGGTGCACTCACCGAAGGCTGCCGCCGAAGCGCCGCCCAACCAACCGCATCCCGTCGCGGCGGCGCTCGGCGGCGTCAGAGGCGTGCTCGCCCGGGCCGCCCAGCCCGGGGACGTCGCGGCGTTGCCGCCGGCCTCCCCGGCGCGGTCTTCGCACCCGGTCGCCCGCCCCCCAGCGGTCAAGCACCATCGGGCCGTGGCTCCGGCCGCTAACAAGCCGTCCGTCCCCCCGGTCCGAACGGCAGCCGTGGCGGTGACCGGCACGGTGACCCAGCTGGCCGGCAGCCTGAACTCGGCCGTCGGCGCCCTCACGGCGACGACGGGCGCGGTGTTGAACCCGGTCGTGGGATCGGTGCTTGATCCGATCGCCGCGCCCATCGCGGCGCCGATCGCCGCGCCGATCCTGGCCCCAATCCTGACCCGGATCCTGACGCCGGTCGCGGCTTCGCTGTCCCCCGTGGTGGGCGCTGTCGGCGGCTCTGCCGACGCGGTGCTCGGCGCTGCTGGTCCGAGCGGCGGGCCCGTCGTCAGCGGGCCGGCCGAGCCGCACCTGTGGTTGGAGCCGAGTGCCGGTCCGTACGGACGCTGGATCGAGGAGGCCGCATCGCTGACCGGCCGGCCCGCCGGCGTCCCCGCGGGGACGGCGCTGTCCAGGCAGTCCGCCGCAGTCCAGCCGAACGGGCCGCTCCCCATCCCGCCGCCGCCCACGCCGAGCCTGCCAGCCGGCTCGGTCGTGGTCTCGGCGCAGTCCGGCGATGCCCTGTCCGCGGCGGACCTGTCGCGCTTCGGCGAGCCCCAGCTGTCCCGCACCGGGGCGGCCGGGGCGGCCAACGAGAGTGTCAATCCGCAAAACACCTCGGACGATCCCCCTTTCTCTCCCGACTAGGGACGCCCTGACCGCCACCGCCGCAAGCGGAGCTGACGGTCAGACGGGCGACCGCGATGGAAATCCTCCGTCGTGATGACTAGTCAAGGGAAAGGACAGATTTCAATGAACACCATTTGGTTGAGGCGCGGCCTTGAGGGCGCCCTCGTAGTGGGTGGCCTCTGGGCCATTGGGGCCGGCGTCGCGTCGGCTCAAGATGTTCCACCAACAGCAGTCAGCGCCAGCGGAGTGACCGTGCCGGCCTCGATTCCAGTGTCCGTTACCGGGAATGCGATTTCGGTCCTCGGCGACGCCCCGGCAAGTCAGCCGGCGGCCGACACCGGCGGATCGGCCGCTGCCGGAACGGCGGTGGTACCGGTGCGGGCCTCGGCGGCCGACGTCAGCGTGTCAGCGCCGATCACCGTCGGCGGCAACTCAGTGGCATTGCTGAACGATCAATCGTCGTCGGCTGAGCCAAACGCGGCCAGCGCCAGCACGGATGGCGCCGCCACGAACGACAGCGCTGGTACGGCCAGCACCCCGCCGGCGGCGTCAACCACCAGCCCGGCCGATCCGTCGCTGAACGCGCCGGTCTCGGCGCCGGTCACGGTGAGCGGGAATTCGGTCGCCGTCCTAGGGGGCGGCACCACCGCCGAGTCGAGTGAGCCGGGAACGGCTCCGAACACGACCGTCGCTGGCGGCCAAGGCGCCGATGCATCGGCGGCGAGTGTTCCGGTGACGGCGCCGGTCACGGTGTGCGGCAATGGAGTTGGCGTCCTGGGCGACGCTTCGGGGGGCTGCGCGCCAGCGACACCGGCCGCCCCCGCCGGAACTAGCGGCTCGACCCTCGCTGCCCCGGTGACGGCTCCGGCGACTGTGTGCGGCAATGGAGTTGGCGTGCTCGGTTCGTCCGAGGCCGGCTGTGCCCCGGCGAGCGGCGGTTCCGGTTCGACGACCGCGTCCGCGGTCGGCTCCGATCCGACCGGCGCAAGCTCGACGGATCCGGGCGTGACCGCTCCAGTCGCTGCGCCGGTCACGGTGTGCGGCAACGCGATCGGCCAAGCCGACGCGAACTGCTCGCCCGCCAGCACGACTGGCACTGACACGACGGGCACGAGCGCCGGAGCGACCGGCACCGGCACGACCGGCACGGGCACGACGGCGGCCGTTCCGGTCACCGCTCCGGTCTCGGTCTGCGGTAACGGAGTCGGCGTCCTAGGCCAGGCATCGGGGGGCTGCGCGAGCGCCAGGCGGGCCACGCCGACCGGAACGAGCGGCTCGACGACCGACGTCCCGGTGACCGCTCCGGTGACGGTGTGCGGAAACGCGATTGGCTTACTCGGTAGCTCGGGTAGCGACTGTGGTGCCACCGACCCGGCGACGCCGGGCAACCCGGGGAACCCGGGTACGCCGACCACGCCCGGCTCACCGAGTGAACCGAGCACTCCCCTGACCCCGGGATCGGCCAGCACGACCGCGGGCGCAACGGCAACGACGCCCGGGACGAGTCTGGCCGTGGACGCCGTCACGTTGACGGCAACGGCCAGTGCCCTGCCGCTTGGTGCGGCCAACGGGCTGGGCCAGCTGACCTCGGTGCTCGCCAGCACCGGGGCCTCGAGCCTGCTCGCCAGCGTCATGGGGCTCGCGCTCTTACTGGCGGGCGCCGTGCTGATGATCGGCGTCGCCTTGAACAAGCGCGGGGTGCGCGCGTGAGGACCGGGTCGGCCTAGGCCGCCGACCGACGTCAACCAACCACGGTGAGCACGGCACTCCGCCGCGCCGGACTGGCCGCAGAGTCAGCTCCGGCGCGGCGGCAGGTCGCTCGCGGCCGTCGTATCGATCATGATCTTCCCGATCTGCTCTAGAGCCTGCAGCTGGGCCGGGGTCAAGCGA
>JAOPUY010000442.1 GCA_025963265.1 Frankiales bacterium
GCCGCGGCCGAGTTGCTCGCGGTCGAGCTGGGCGCGAGCACCGACCTGCAGCTGCGCATCGAGGACCTGATCGAATCCCTGACCCTGCGGGCCGAGGGCGCGCACAACGCCCAGAACGCGGCCGCCGCCGCGGCGCTGGCCCTCACCGTCGGGCTCGACCCGGCCACTATCGCGGCCGGGCTGCGCGCAGTGGAACCGGCCTTCGGCCGCGGCCAGTCTTTCGACATCGACGGACGGCGGGTCGTGCTGCAGTTGGTCAAGAACCCGGCCGGCTTCCGGCAATCGCTGCGGACGGTCGCCAGCCTGGCCCCGGCGGCCACGGTCATCGCGATCAACGACGACTACGCCGACGGACGAGACATGTCCTGGCTGTGGGACGTGGAGTTCAGCGCGCCGTTGGCCGCCCGGGCTGGTCAGCCGGCCGCGATCCTGATCACCGCCGGCACCCGCGCGGCCGATATGGCGGTGCGGTTGCAGTACGACGAGCTGCGGACCGACGCGGTCATTCCCGAGCTGGCCGAGGCCGTTCGGACCGCCACTGATCGGGTGGCCGCTGGTCAGACGGTGGTGGTGTTCTCGACTTACACCGCGATGTGGGAGCTTCATCGGGTGCTTCAGCGATTGACTGGTTAGCCTGGACTGATCATGGACGCCCTCACCCTGGTTCACCTCTATCCGCGCGAGATGAACATTTACGGCGACACCGGCAATGTCCTCGTGCTTCGCAAACGACTCCAGTGGCGGGGGCTGGACTGCCGGGTCGTGCCGGTCAGCGTCGGCGACCCGATCCCGGGCGACGCTGACATCGTGCTCGGTGGCGGCGGGCAGGACGCGGCCCAAGGCGAGATCGGCGCCGATTTCGTCGGCCGGGCGGCGACGCTGCGGGCGATGGCCGACGACGATGTCGTGATGCTGGCCATCTGCGGGACCTACCAGATGCTCGGTCACGAGTTCCTGACCAAGGACGGCGTGCGGATCAACGGGGCCGGCGTCCTGGACCTGGTCACCCGCGGGTCAGACCGGCGGCTGATCGGCAACAACCACGTAGACACCGAGTGGGGCCGGCTGGTCGGCTTTGAGAACCACAGCGGGCTGACCGAGCTCGGCGACGGGGTGCGAGCGCTGGGATCGGCCGCCGAGGGCTGCGGCAACAACGGCAGCGATCACACCGAGGGCGCCGTGCGCCGCAACGTCTTCGGCACCTACCTGCACGGACCGGTGCTGGCCAAGAGCCCGGAGTTCGCCGACGAGCTGATCCGCCGCGCCCGCCGACGGCGCGGCCAGAGCGAGGCCCTCGAGCCGCTGCCCGACGAGCTCGCCCGCACCGCCGCGGCGGTCGCATCGGGCCGGCCCCGGTGAAGTCGAGGACCGCGAGGCTGGCGGCGCTGGCCGCGGCGCTGCTCGGCTGCCTGGCCCTGACCGCCTGTACCGGCGCGGGCGGGTCCGCGCCGTCCGGCTCGGGGAGCGCGGCGTCGGCATCCCCCTCGGCCACCGGCTTGGGCGGCGCTGACGGCGAGAGCGGGCTGGGGGGCGGTGACGGCGAGGACAGCCCGACCCGCAGCACGATCATCACCACGCCGACGCCCTCGCTCAGCGAGTCGGTCACCGCGGCCGAGATCGACAAGCCCTGCCCGTACGCCTCCAACGACGACTTCCGGGCGGCCGAGGGCGATCGCACCACGCACTCGGTGCAACTGGCCGGCAACCCGGTCGGCTGCCGGTACTTCTTCGCCTACGACCCCTCCGCCGTCATCGGCGAGATCACGATCGAGAAATTCAAGGACTCGACCACGGCCTTCAACGCGGTGGTCGAGGCCGCCAAAGGCCACCCCGAGTTCGTGGACGACAAGAGCATCGGCGACTACGGCTCGATCAGCATCAAGCTTCCGCTGCAAGGGGCCCTGACCTGGGCTTGCATCTTCTCCAAGGGAGACCTGGTCGTCACCGCGCACACCCGGCAGACCGTCGTCGGCCAAGACGCGCGCAACGTCGCCGCGCTGATCGCGCCGCGAATCCCCTGACTGGTCCACCCTCTCAGCGCCCGCATGCCAGTATGGACGGGCAGTCCCTACCCGACAGGAGTCCCTTCACGTGACAGCAACCCAGACGGCCACCCTGCACACCTCGGCCGGTGACATCAAGATCAATCTGTTCGGCAACCACGCCCCGAAGACGGTGCAGAACTTCGTCGAGCTGGCGACCGGCGCCAAGGAGTGGACTGATCCGCGGACGCGCGAGAAGACGACGGCCAACCTTTATGACGGCACCGTCTTCCACCGGGTCATCGACAACTTCATGATCCAGGGCGGCGACCCGCTCGGGCGCGGCACCGGCGGGCCGGGCTACAACTTCGCCGACGAGTTCCACCCCGAGCTCACCATCGACCGCCCCTACCTGCACGCGATGGCCAACGCCGGACCGAACACCACCGGCAGCCAGTTCTTCATCACCACCGCGCCGACCACCTGGCTGAACTTCAAGCACTCCATCTTCGGCGAGGTCGCCGATGAGGAGAGCCGGGCCGTCGTCGACGCGATCGGCAAGACCAAGGTCGGCGCCGCGGACCGCCCAGTCGAGGACATCACCATCAACTCGGTGACATTCGCCGACGCTTAACCGTTAGACGGGCATGCAACCGACACCGCCCGCCGGGGGACCTTCGCCAGCAGCTGAGTTTCCGGGCTGCTATCGACATCCACATCGTCCCACCGGCGTGCGGTGCATCCGCTGCGACCGTCCGATCTGTCCCGAATGCCAGCGGCCGAGCGCGGTCGGTTTCCAATGCCCGGACGACGTGGCGGCTGGCGCGTCGAGCGTCCGGACGCCTCGGACCTTGTTCGGCTCCCCGGTCCGCTCCGGGCTGGGCAGCGGGGCCTTCCCGTTCGTGACCTACGGCCTGATCGCCGTCAACGTGCTGGTGTACCTGATCGCCGCCTTCGGGCCGGGCGGTAATTTGCTCGATGACACCGGGACGAAGCTTTTCAACCAGTGGGACCTGTGGCCGAACGCCATCGGCGTGTCCCACGAGTACTACCGCCTGCTGACCTCGGCCTTCCTGCACTTGAGCCTGGTCCACATCGGCCTCAACATGTACGCGCTCTACGTCCTGGGGCCGGGCCTGGAGCGGGCCATGGGCCGGTGGCGCTTCAGCGCGGTCTACCTGCTGTCCGCGCTCGGCGGATCGGTCTGCGTGCTCTGCTTCGGCGCGCCCAACAGCGCGGTGGCGGGAGCCTCGACCGCCATTTTCGGCCTCTTCGCCGCGGCCTGGCTGCTGACCCGGGTGACTGGGGCGAGCACTCGGCCGCTGACGGTGGTGATCGTGATCAACGTCGTGTTCACCCTGTCCGTCCCGGGGATCTCCAAGCTCGGGCACCTGGGGGGATTCATCATCGGTGGCCTGGCCACGCTGGCCCTGCTCGGCTGGCAACTGCGCCCGGCGAACCCGCGGATCGTCAGCCTGCGCACCCAGTTGGCCGGGCTGGCCGCGATCCTGTTCGTGCTGCTGGCCGCAACGGTGATCCGGGCCGATTCGTTGAACTCGGCTCCGCCGCAGAATCTGGGCGTCGCGGTCTCGGCGCCGATCGCGCCCCCAGGCCCGACCGTGAGTTATCCACAGGGTTATGCCCCGCTGGGGAGAACTACATCCGTGTAATCACAGCGGTGGAAGTCGCTGTGGACAACTCGCTGCGCTCACGCACCCGCCCGCGCCGCGCTCACGATTTCGTCCACGCCTGCGCCGCGCTCACGATTTCGTTCACGCCTGCGCCGCGGTCACGATTTCGTCCACCTGGACGAAATAGCGGCACCGATAGCAGTTAGACGCCCCAACTTCGTCCACACGGAGGAAATTGGCGACCGGCCGGGACCGCGATGGACGGCACCGCGGCCACCCGCACCCACCGCCCCCGCACCGCGCTGACGATTTCGTCCATCTGGACGAAACTGCGGCGCCGATCGCAGTTAGACGTCCAACTTCGTCCACCTGGACGAAACTGCGGCCCCGATCGCGGCTAGACGGCCCAACTTCGTCCACGTGGATGAAATTGACACCAGCCGGGACCGCGATCGGACGAACCCACGGCCACGCTCACCCCACCGCCGGCCCCGCGTCGCGCTGCGCGCGCGATTTCGTCCACCTGGATGAAACTGCGGCGCCGATCGCGGTTGGACGCCCCAACTTCGTCCACGTGGATGAAATTGCCGACCAGCCGGGACCGCG
>JAOPUY010000353.1 GCA_025963265.1 Frankiales bacterium
GCTCCCAGGCGCGCTGATTGAACCGGATCGCGCTGTCGTCGTCACCGATCAGGGTCTGGGTGATCGCCCGCTGCAGGTAAAACCAGCCCAACCGGTCGTGCAACTCGTGTCCGGTGGTGGTCAGCTCGGCGATCCGAGGCTCGAGTTCAGTGGCGAACTCGACCGCGGCCCGCAGCTCGCCGGCGAACCGAAGTCCGATCAGATGCCCAGTCCCGACGAACAGCAAGTCGGCCAACGGCAGCCGATCGCGATGGTCGTTGACCTCGCGGCCGCTGGCCTCGAAGTAGGTCCGGATGGTCGCACTGCGGGCGTCGGTGTCGTTGTCGCTGGCCATCGAGTCCAGCACGAAGCGCGCGACGTGCGTCCCCGGGTAGCGCAACATGACGTCCTCCGGGATCTCGGCCAACGCGAACCGAACTCGGTCCAGTTCCCACAGGCTGAGCCAGGTTCCGAATTCGGCCCAGACCACGTGGGCCAGCCCCCAGTCGTGGCCGGCCACGGCATGCTCGAGCGCGTCGAGCTGGACGGCGTTGCCGGGCTGGGAGTGATACCACTGGGCCAGGCGTCGGTGAAAGTCCATCGCCGCCTGCGGGTCGCGCTGGGCGAAGGCCTCGCGGAGCACGTCGCGGACCAGTGACGGCAGCACCAACACGACCCGGTCGTCCCGGTAGTCCCGTTGCGGCAGACCCACTCCCTCCAACCGCTGGATCAGCGCATCGGAATCCGCGGGCTCACCCAGGGCCCGAATCAGCTCGAAGTCCAGCTGCGCGGCGAGGGAGAATTGCAGCAAGCTGAGCAGCAACGCGTCGTCGTCGAAGGCGGAGAACAACGACGTGCGCAGGTACTCACGCGCCGCGATGAGGCCGGGGCGAGCCTCGCCGTCGCTGGCCGGCAGGAGCAACTGGACGGCGGCGGTCCAGCCGCCGGCCAACCGGTGCACCTCGGCCGCCTGATCGGCTTCGACGGGCGAGCCCAACACGACCGCGAACTCTTCTATCTCGCTCACGGTCAGCGCCAACTCAACCGGAGGAATGGTGTTCACCGCGCCGGTGCGGGCCGCGATCGGCTCGATCGGATGGCTGGCCCGAGTCAGCACGAACAGGTGTAGTTCGAGGTGGCGCCGGACGAGGGCGACCAGCTCTTCCAGCATCGAGCCATCGGTTAACCCGCGGGCGTTGTCGAGGACGAGCGCGAGCTTGCCTGCGCCGGGCACGTTCGGCAGCGCCTCCGCGATCACCGCCACCGACGTCGGCGGCGCCGAGAAGTCCGGCATCAACCCGGCCGCCCGAAGCTGCTGGGCGAGCAGGGCCAGCAAAGTCTGACGCTCGACCGGTGGCTCGGGGATCGTCAGCCACACGACCGCGACCTCCGCGGCCGGCTGCTCGGCCAGCCAATCGGCGACCGCGGTGGTCTTGCCGAAGCCCTGCGGGCCGCGCAGCACGGTGATCGGCGCCCATTCGGCCAGCCGCCGGGCCAGGCGCACACGATGCAGCACTCGTTCAGGCAGCATCGGCGCCGTCTGGCGGTCTCGTTCCATCACTGCGATGCCCGGTCCCTTCACTTAGTCACTCCCGTCGTCGGATTCCGGCCGCGCGCGGGGGCGCGGTGGGTCCGGTGGGTCGACCCCAGCGGCGCCGGAGGATTGGTTGCCCCGGCGATGTGGGCGCCGGCGAAGCCAGAGCATCGTGCTGATGAGGACCAAGGCCACGGCCAGGACCGTGGCGATCACCCCGACCACGCCGATGCCGCGGTCGTCACCAGTGCTCGACAGAGCACGGCTGAGGTGGGCTAGCACTCGGGGCTCCTGTTGCTTGTCTCGGCGGCCGTTTAGCCCATCAAGGCTCTAATCGACTCAAGGCGCAACACAGAACTAACATGACAATCCCCGGCATGGCCGCTTTTACCACCCAAGTTCATCCCCGTTTTCACCCTCTAATTGCCCCAATTGGGCCAGAAGGAAACGAGCATGGTCGGGAAACGGGACAACTGAGCCGCCCCGCAAATCACCCCCGTTGTCAGAGCGTGACGGGACCTAAATCGCCCAGGGTGAACAGCGCTCGGCGACGAGTCGCCGCCGAGCGGAACCGCATTGGCCTAGCGCTGGCCTAGCGCTGGCTTAGCGCTGGCTTCGCGCTGGCTTAGCGCGGTCGGAACGCGTTTCGGTCGCGCCGGTTGGATCGGACGCCGCCGATGACGAGCATGACCAGCACGAGGAGCAGCCCGACTGAGGTGAACACTCCGAGCACCTGACCGATCGTGGCCGAAGTGGGGCCGTTGGCCGAGCGCTTCCAGGTCACGATCGAGTCAATCGTCGTGCCGACGTCGACCGCCGCGAGCACAGCCACCGCGATGACCCAGGACCACATTTTTCTCGACATCGATGCAGGATTCCGTTCTCGTCATTGCCCGCAGGAAGCCTAACGCCCGAGCTCGGACCGTCCGACCGTCGGCGGGCACGGGACCGCGGCCCAGCGCAGCCGGCGGGCGTTCGGTAACCTCCGCGCATGCTGTTGAGCGATCGCGACATCCGGGCCGAGATAGCGGCCGAACGCCTGAAATTGGAGCCCTGGGAACCCGATCTGGTCCAGCCGTCCTCAATCGACGTGCGCCTTGACCGCTACTTTCGGGTGTTCAACAACTCTCAGTACACCCACATCGACCCGGCGGTCCAACAGGATGAATTGACCTCCCTGGTCGAGCCCGAGGCCGACAACCCGTTCGTTTTGCACCCAGGCGAGTTCGTGTTGGGCTCGACCCTCGAGGTGGTGACGCTGCCCGATGACCTGGCCGGACGACTGGAAGGCAAGTCCTCACTCGGCCGACTCGGGCTGCTGACCCACTCGACCGCCGGCTTCATCGACCCGGGCTTCTCGGGCCACATCACCCTGGAGCTGTCTAACGTCGCCAACCTGCCCATCACCCTCTGGCCGGGCATGAAGATCGGGCAGCTGTGCCTGTTCCGGCTGTCGAGCGCAGCCGAGCATCCCTACGGTTCGGCGGTCTACGGGTCGCGGTATCAGGGCCAGCGCGGTCCGACACCCAGCCGTTCCTACCTCAATTTCCGCACTTGGCCGACTTCCTGAGCTATCCTTCGGGCACGTCGCGCTCCTCGGATCGAGCTCGTACCG
>JAOPUY010000447.1 GCA_025963265.1 Frankiales bacterium
GGGGCGCCGGGGCAGCCGGCAGCTCGATGCCGAGCTCGGCCAGCCGAGCTGAATGCGAATCCATGGCACGCAACGTACCGCGTGCTCTGACGGCCGAGCAGGACCCACGGCGGATTCGGTTTGTACGCTGGCAGGATGCCGTCTGAATCGATCAGCGCCCTCAGCCCGAGGCTGCATGTGGTCACCGGCAAAGGCGGCACCGGCAAGACCACCGTCGCCGCCGCGCTGGCCCTCGGGCTCGCGGCCGGCGGCCATCGGATCTTGCTGGTGGAGGTCGAGGGCCGGCAGGGGCTGGCCCAGCTTTTTGACACGCCGCCGCTGCCCTACGTCGAGACCCGGCTCGCCGCCAGCCAGGGCGGAGAGGTGATCGGCCTGGCCGTCGACCCCGAAGCCGCCATGCTCGAGTACCTCGAGCTGTTCTACTCGATCAAGCGCGGCGGGTCGGTGCTGCGCAAGATGGGCGCCGTCGACTTCGTCACCACCATCGCGCCCGGGCTGCGCGACGTGCTGCTCACCGGCAAGGCGAAGGAGGCCGTCACCCGCAAGGTGGGCGGTCGCCCGGTGTTCGACGCCGTGGTGCTCGACGCCCCGCCGACGGGGCGGATCACCCAATTCCTGCAGGCCACCCACGAGGTCGCCGACCTGGCCAAGTTCGGTCCGATCCATAAGCAGAGCGTCGGCGTGAGCACGCTGCTGCACTCCCCGCAGACCGTCATCCACCTGGTCACGCTGCTGGAGGAGATGCCGGTGCAGGAGACGCTCGACGCGGCGGCCGAGCTGCGGGCCGCCGACTACCGCATCGGCCGGGTGATCGTGAACCGCGCCCGACCGGTGCTGGTCGAGGCCGGCTTGCTGCACGAGGGCAGCGTGGATGAGCAGACGCTGGCCCGCGGGTTGACCCAGGCCGGCCTGCAATCGGGAGTCGCAGTGGGGCTCGCGACCGCGCTGGCCACCGAGGTCAACGAGTACTCCCAACGTCAGGCGGTCGAGGCCGAGGCCGATGACCAGTTGGCCGCCGCGGGCCTGCCGATCGTGCGGCTGCCCGAGCTCAGCCCGCCGGTCGACGTCGGCGGCCTCTTCGAGCTCGCTGGGGCGCTGGAGCCGCGGGAGTGGCAGTACCCGCCGAACGGAGTCCGCTCGTGACCGCGGCCAAACCTCGTCGCCGGGCCCCGGTCTTCGATGTCGACCAGTTGCTCAAGGATCCGGAGATCAAGGTCATCGTGACCTGCGGCAGTGGCGGCGTCGGCAAGACGACCACCGCGGCCGCGCTGGCGCTGCGCGCGGCCGAGCAGGGCCGCAAGGTCGTCGTGCTCACGATCGACCCAGCCCGCCGGCTCGCGCAGGCGCTCGGCCTGACCGAGCTCGACAACACCCCGCGCCCGGTGCGCGGCCTGGACGCGGCGCAGTCCGGCAAGCTGCAGGCGATGATGCTGGACATGAAGCGGACCTTCGACGAGGTCGTTTCCGCGCACACCACCCCGGACAAGGCCGAGCAGGTCTTCGCCAACCCGTTCTATCAGTCGTTGTCCGCCTCCTTCGCCGGTACTCAGGAGTACATGGCGATGGAGAAGCTCTCGCAGTTGCGGTCCCAACTGGTGGCCGAGGGCGAGTGGGATCTGATCGTCGTCGACACGCCGCCCTCGCGATCGGCGCTGGATTTCCTGGACGTCCGGATGATCCGGTTGCTGACGGCGCCGGCGCGGGCGGGGGGCAAGGCCTACCTCAAGGTGGTGACCGCGTCGTTCAACATCTTCGGCAAGGTGCTGACCCGAATCCTGGGCAACGACCTGCTGGGCAACGTCTCGTCGTTCGTCGCGTCGCTGGAGACCATGTTCGGCGGCTTCCGAGAGCGGGCCGATCAGACCTATGAGCTGCTCAAGGGGTCCGACACCGCGTTCGTGGTCGTCTCCTCACCGGAGCCCGACGCACTGCGCGAGGCGTCTTTCTTCGTCGAGCGGCTGCAGCATGAGCAGATGCCGCTGGCCGGCGTGCTGATGAACCGGCTACGCGGCGCGGCCGCCGGGTTGTCAGCCGAGGGGGCGGGCGCGGCACTGGAGCGGCTAGCCGAGCTCGCGGACGACTCACCGGCCAGCCTGCTGGCTCAGGCCGCGTTGCGGGTCCACGTCGAGTCGGTCCGGGCAGCCGCCCATGACCGCGCGATGATCGCGCGCTTTGCCGCCGCCCACCCGGACGTGCCCCAGCGATCCATCCCCGCCCTGCCGACGGACGTGCACGACCTGGTCGGCCTACGGGCCGTGGGCGACTCACTCGCCGACGGCTGAGCTCACCGGGCGAGATCGACGGGCGTAGGGCCGGGGCGGTCGGGCGTACTCGTCGCTGTTCTTGCGCGAGCCGAGGAAGGCCCACCAGGAGCGGACCTCCGGACGCCGGCGCAGCAGGGCGCGGCGTTCCCGCTCGGTCATGCCGCCCCAGACGCCGAACTCGATGCGGTTGTCGAGCGCGTCGGCCAGGCACTCGATTCGGACGACGCACCCGGCGCAGATCAACTTCGCGCGGTGCTGGGCCGCGCCCGCGACGAAAAGCGATTCCGGATCCACGTCCTTGCAGGCGCCCTCGGAGGCCCAGCCCGCTCGTCCAGCTGCTTCAAACTTGGAGATATGCACGGTTTATGGGCCTTTCGCGAGGTAGCGAGTCAGTTAGGAGCTCTCGTGCTCGCCTCGTTGACGCGCCTGCAGACGTCCTATGACGCCTGCCAGCCCAGACTGTTCGTCGACTGAAGGGACGCCTTGAGCGCGCTGTGCGGACACCCGCCGGCTGGCCCTGCCCGTAGACTCTGTCCCCGTGGCTCGTTCATCAGGACTGACTGTGCTCGCGAATCTGGCCAAACTCCTAGGGCTGATCGTTGCTCTCGGGGTGCTCGCAGCGGGTATTTTGATGCCCTACGTGGGCGGGGCCGGACTGGCGGCCAAGGCTGGCGCTGACAAGTTCCTCAACACGGCCTGCAACCTCACCGAGGAGCCCGTCCAGCAGAAGACGACGCTGCTGGCTAGCGACGGCAAGACGGTCATCGCCACGCTGTTCGACCAGAACCGGGCCGTGGTCCCGCTGACCAAGGTGCCCAAGTCGGTGACCGACGCGCTGATCGCCACCGAGGACCGGCGCTTCTACGAGCACCATGGCGTGGACGTGCGGGGACTCATCCGGGGCGCCCTCAAAACGTCCTCGGGCGACACCCAGGGCGCCTCGACGCTGACCGAGCAGTACGTCAAGCAGGTCAACTACTACAACGCGATCACCAACGGCGACGAGGCCGCGGCCAACGCCGCGATCGACCAGAATCTGGACCGCAAGCTGTCCGACGCGCAGTGCGCGCTCGACCTCGAGAAGAAGTACACCAAGCAGCAGATCCTCGAGAAGTACCTCAACATCGCCTTCTTCGGCGAGAACGCCTACGGCATCCAGACCGCCGCCCAGACCTACTTCGGCGTGGACGTCAGCAAGCTGACTGTTCCCCAGGCGGCGCTGCTGGTCGGTCTGGTCCAGGCGCCGACCTCCTATGACCCCTACCTCGACGCGGGCGCGGCCAAGACCCGGCGCAACCTGGTGCTCGACAATATGGTCACCTCCAAGAACATCACCGCCGCCCAGGCCACCGCGTACAAGGCGGCACCGATCAAACTGGCCAAGCAGGCGGTGCCGGCCCGCGGCTGCGCCTACGCCAACCCGGCGATCCTCAACGCCGGCTTCTTCTGCGACTACGCGGTGCAGTGGCTCGAGTCGACCGGCAAGCTCAACGCCTCGCGCGTCAACACGGGCGGCCTGAAGATCATCACCACCCTGAACGTGGGCATGCAGAACACCGGGGAGCAGAACGTCTGGACGCAAGGCGGCCTCGACCCGAAGACTTCCCACGGCTACGCGCTGGTAATGCCTTCGGTCGACCCGACCACCGGCGCGGTGACCACGATGATCACCGACCACAAGTACGGCGTGGTCAAAAACGATCCGAGTTACACCGTCGGCAAGATCTTCACCGACTCCTACTCCGGCTCGGGCTCGACGTATAAGTACTTCACCGCGCTCGCCGCCCTGAAGTCTGGCGTCGACCCAAGCTTCTCACTGACCACGAACAACAACCAGTGGAAGGTCCGCAACTGCCCGCAGGACTACACCGTCCACAACGCGGGCTCCTACGCGGCCACTCAGCCGCTGTCGACCGCGCTACCGGCCTCGTCCAACACCTACTTCGTCGCCCTGATCGACCAGCTCTTCGGCTGCGACCTCACACCCGCGGTGACGACCGCGCAGGGCCTCGGCATGACGTGGCTGAACGCCGACGGCGGCGCGCAGGCTAAGCAGATCATCGCCGAGCGCCGGCCGACCTTCACCCTGGGCCAGGACCCGACCGCGGTGCTGGACCTCACCAGCGCGATCGGCACGGTGGCTAACGACGGTGTGTTCTGCCCGCCGACGCCGATCGCCCGGATCGCCGGTGGCATGGCCATCACCGACGCCGCCGGCAAGCCGGTTAAATACACCCAGCCGCCGTGCACGCGCCAGTACGACACCTATACAGCGCGCACCCTGCTGAACATCATGACCAATGACACCCACAGCAGCTATGGCACGGCCTACGGCGACTTCCACGATTGGTACAACGCGGGCGGCAGCCTGGTGGCGGCCAAGACCGGTACCAACAACGACGTCAGCGACACCACCAACTCGGCGCTCTGGTTCGTGGGCATCACCCCACATCTGGTCTCGGCGACCGCGGTCGTCAACCCGGACAACCCGGGGCAGCCGATCGACAACGTCCAAGGCATTAACGGCGGAACAGCAGGCTTCGATTTTTTCGGGGCGACGGTTTCCAAGTTCTGGCTGGAGGCCTACGGGCCGGCACTGCAAGCCCAGCAGTGGACCTGGCCCAGCGCGGCCGACACGCCGGGTCAGCCGGTGCCGTCGGTCACCGGCCTGGACCTCAACACCGCGCAGGCACAGCTGACCGCGGCCGGATTCAAGAGCTCGATCCTGCAGACGCCGTGTGGCAGCAAGGTTCAGACCGGCAGCGTCGCGTATTTCTCGCCAAAGATCGCCGACCCCGCCACGACGACGGTGGAGCTCTGCGCCTCGACCGGCACCGCACCGTACGTCTTT
>JAOPUY010000454.1 GCA_025963265.1 Frankiales bacterium
ATTGATTGCCGCCCCAGCCGATGCAGAACATCGCGGCGGCGACCACCAGCCACGACCGGTTGGCCGGGGGTGCGCTGTCTTTCGACCGGGAAAGCGCCTCGACCGGCGCCAACAAGGGTGGCGGGAGGCTGGTCATCTGATCGAGGAGTCGCCGGGGGCGAAGAGCCGGTGCGTGGTGTGCAGATGCTGCGTGAGCATCCGCTCGAACCCCTCGACGTCGCGATCGCGGACCCGTTCCATCAGGTTCCGGTGGTCGGTGACCAGCGCGTTGAGACGCTCGGGGCGCGGCCCCACCGAGCCGATCGTCATCCGTCGCTGGCGGTCGTCCAGGGCCAGGTAGAACCGGTCGGCGATCGCGTTGCCGGCGGCGTTGACGATCGTGCGGTGAAACCGGGCGTCGACCTCGGCGAACCGCGCCACATCGCGGACGGCCGCGAATTCGCGCTGCTGCCCGATCAGGCCGCCCAATTCGGCCAGCAGACCGGTCAGTTCGCAGTCGGGGGCGGCGAGCCGACGGACGGAGGCGGTCTCCAGGGCCAATCGCACATCGATGACGTCGGCCGCCTCGGTGGGCGGCACCGGGATCACGATGGCGCCGCGCTTGGGAATGAGCTGGAGCAGCTGCTCGGTCTCGAGCCGGAGGAAGGCCTCGCGCACCGGCGTCCGGCTCAGCGCTAGCCGGTCGGCGATCGCGCCCTCGCTCAGCAAGGTGCCGGCCGGGATCGCGCCGGACAGGATGAGGTCCTTGGTGGCGGTGTAGGCGCGCTGCGCAGCCGGCTCGGTCATCGAAGCGCCGTCGAGGGTCATGTATCTAAGGCTAGCACCTTAGTTACATGACCCTCGAGCGCTCGTCCTGCTACTTGCTGTAGTACTCACCGCTGAGCTTGAACGCTTCCTCGCGGAAGTCGAGGTCCTTGAGCCAGTCTGCGTGCTTGACGGTGTCCACGTCGGCCGGCAGGTCGCGCTCGACTTTGTCGGCGGCCTCGCCGTGGCCCTGATCACGCAGGTCGGCGACGATCTGTTCTTTGCTCACGATCATGGTGTTTCTCCATTCCTGCCCAACACTCGGGCGAGGCGCAGCTCCGTTGGGTTCACGGCCTGCTGTCCAACCTAGTCGCTGTCGCGTCCGCGGGGATGGTCGCAGCGCGACAAAGTGGCCGGCAAGAGAATCGGCCAGGAATCGCGGTTTACGGTGTACAAATGCCGGTTATCGAGGTAGAAATAGCTATCGGGCCGCGACGGGCACCGGCGGAGCCCGCATTCCTTCCGCCCCGCGCTCTCAGGAGACGACGATGCTTCCACAGAAAATCTGGGCCAACTCCGGCGATTCGCACTTCGTCGAACCGCCCACCCTGTTCGAAGAGGGACTGCCCAAGGCCCTCGCCGACCGGATGCCGCACTCGGAGAAGTTCGACGGGTACGAGATCGTCACGGTCGACGGCCAGCAGTTCAAGCGCAACATGCCCCGTCCCGGCAAGGACGGCGTGAGCATGGGCGACATCGTCAACAAGCGCGCCCCCGGGGCCAACGACCCGAAGCTGCGGCTGAAGGACCTCGACGAGGAAGGCATCTGGGCCGAGGTCACGTTCCCCTCGATCGGAATCTGGGCCAGCTCGATCAAGAGCCCGGAACTGCTCCGCGAGGGCGTCAAGGTGCTCAACAACTGGGCCCACGATCACATCATGACCGCCTCCGAGCGGCTGCTGCCGACCGCGTCGCTGGCGTTGCTCGACATCGACGACGCGGTCGCCGAGGTGGAGCGTTGCGCCGCCCTCGGCTTCCGGGCCGCGTTCTTGCCCACGGCCCCGCCGCCCGGGCAGAAGGCCTACAACTACGTCGACCACTGGGACCCGCTATGGACGGCGCTTGAGAAGAACAAGATGGTGCTGGCCTTCCACATCGGCACCGAGCCGCTCGACGCCGACAAGCAGACCGGCGTCAACTTCCGCGGCCCCGGCGGCGCGGTGCTCAACTACACCTACACCACCTTCGGCGGTCAGATCGCGACCATGCAGATGGTGGCCTCGGGCGCGCTCGACCGGCATCCGGACCTGAAGGTGCTGGTCTCGGAAGGCGGCGCCGCGTGGGGCCCGTTCCTGGGCGACCGAATGAACGAGGGCTACCGCCAGCACGGCCTCTACGTCCGCCCGGAGCTGTCCAAGCCGCCGCTGCAGTTCATCTTCGAGCAGGTCTACGCCTCCTTCCAGCACGACGTGACGGCGATCCCGGCCATGAAGAACATGGGTTGGCAGAACGTCATGTGGGGCAGTGACTACCCGCATCTCGAGGGCACCTACGGCCACACTCAGAAGACTCTGCACGAGCTCTTCGACGACGAGCCTGAGGACGTGCGCAAGCGGATCACCGTGGGCGCCTTCCAGGAGCTGTTCCCCGGCATCAGCGAGCCGCCCGCGGACGAGGTCTGAGTCGTCCAGCGCCCGCGCTGGGCCGTAATCCCTATTTCGCCCCGGGCGCCCACACCATCACGGTGTGGGCGCCCGTGGCGTGCCCCGCTAGTCGAAAGGGAAGCTGAAGATGGTGGATCACTCGCAACTGCCTGAGTTGCCGGAGTCCGAAGAAGACGAGGAAGTGCTGGGCACGCCGACCTTCGAGGTGCTGCTGCGCAACGGCATGGTGATGGCCAGCGGCTCGTACTTCATGGCGCCGCCGATGTACATGCGGGAAGCCGACTGGGACCCGGACGACAAGAGCCGCCTACTGGTCACGGCTACAGATGACAGCCTCTGGTACGCCGACAACGTCTCGCACGAGGGCAAGGTCAACGCCACGCTGCGCCGGTTGTCCTAAGCCGGCCAGCCGGCCGAATCCCTTTGATGGCCGTAGCAGTTTGCCCGGATTTAGTACCCACTGTCAGGAGCCGACGACAGCACGTGACAATCGGGCATATCGCTCAGATAATGAGTGAAACAATGGGCTGAACGGGCTTCAGTTCCCTGTGTGGGGACGGTATAAAGAAGTCGCAGGACGCTTATCGGGGGATCGCGTTCCAGTGCCAGGTCTCCCGCTGCGCGTCGGCGACGGGCGGCCGGTGGGCCGCCCGGTGGCTCTTCATCGGGGGATGAAAATGATCGCAACGGAATCGCTGCACGCTCGGCCGGAACCGGGAAAGAATTTCTCGCCGTGCTGCGGGCGGACGCTGGCTCAGCTTCCGCAATACGATCGGATCACCTTCGATCCCGAGCAGGTGACCTGCGGCCGGCTGAGCGCGACCGACGCGCTGCTGCTCAGCGGCCAGCCGGTGGTCACCGATCCGAACAACGAGCAGCTCATCTACACAATGGCCGTGACGGTGTGCGGCTTGAGCCCGGACTCGACTTCCTTGCAGCAGGCCTTGGACAGCGTTCACGCCGCGATGCGGCAGGTGCTGCCCCGCGAACAGGCCGTCACCCGCTGGTCGGCCGCGCTGATGGTCCAGGTGACCACCCGCGCCCAGGACCTGATCCGGCAGTGACCGGCCGGTGGTCAGCCGAGCCGTCCTCGGCGTTGCCGATCTCACCGCGCGCGTAAGGTGATGCTCGAAAGTAGGTGGCGGCCAAACCAGCCCGCGACACCGCAGCAGATCTGGAGGCACGATGCCAGACTCCCAGGCTGACCCCGCGTCGACTCCGGCCGATGAGCCCGTGATGGCGCCGACCAACACCACGGGCCTTGACCCGGTCGAGGCCGCCGAGACCAATGTCGACCCCGAGGCGCTCGCCGAGGCCGAGGACTCCTAGCTGCGTCGGCGGCGGGCCGCCCGGCCCGAGAGCCGGAAGCCGCCGATCATGGCGCCGATCACCGCGAGGGTCTCGCCGAGGCCCCAGACCCACGTCGTCCAGGCGAGCTTCGGGGCGGCCGACTTGGGAAGCTTCCCGGGCTTG
>JAOPUY010000469.1 GCA_025963265.1 Frankiales bacterium
CGTAGGACGGCGGCCCGTAGGACGGCGGCCCGTAGGACGGCGGCCCGTAGGACGGCGGCTGGTGCGACGGCGGCCCGTAGGGTCCCGGCGGGCTGGAGTCCCCGACCTCGGTGATCGGCGGCTGATCCCAGTGCGACGCGGGCTGGTCGGGATCAGTCATCAGAGCGCTCCGAGGTCAGGTGGTGGACGTCGCACGTTACCGGCGCCGAACGAACGGCGTGGGCGTTATCCACAAACAAGGCGTGACCGGATTTTTACGCCGGGCTTCCTACCGATCGGCAGCGCGAGCCCGCGGGTGAGCGGTCGCGTAAACCTCGCGCAACTGGTCGACGGTGACCAGGGTGTAGATCTGAGTGGTGGTCACCGAGGCGTGCCCCAACAGCTCCTGCACCACGCGGACGTCGGCCCCGCCCTCCATGAGGTGCGTCGCGAAGGAGTGTCGCAACGTGTGCGGGGAGATGTCGGCGGTCAGGCCGGCCTTGTCGGCGGCGGTCCGCAGCACCGTCCACGCGCTCTGGCGCGACAGCGCGCCGCCCCGGGCGTTGAGGAACACCTTCGGCGTGCCCCGTCCCTTGCGGACGAGCTCGGGGCGGACCCGGACCAGATAGCCGCTGAGGGCCCGGGCCGCGAAAGAGCCCAGCGGCGCGAGCCGCTGCTTGCCGCCCTTGCCTCGCAGCAACACGGTCCGCTGCTCCAGGTCGAGGTCGTCCACATCCAGTCCGACCGCCTCGGAGATGCGCGCACCCGTCCCGTAAAGCACCTCGAGCAGGGCGCGGTCGCGCACCGACAACGGGGTCTGATCGAAGTCCGCGGCGTCGAGCAACCGCTCGACGTCCTCGACCGAGATCGCCTTGGGCAGCCGCCGCGGCGGGGTGGGCGGCTTCACCTCGCGGGCCACGTCGGTGGCGATCTGGCCGTCGGCGTAGGCGAAACGGTGCAGCCCGCGGACCGCCACCACCGCCCGGGCGCTGGAGGAGGCCGACAGCGCCGGGTGGGTCGCATCGCCTTGCCGCAATGAGGCCAGGAAACCGCTGACCGTCAACGCGTCGACCTCGGCCAGGTCGCTCAGCCCGCAGGTCTGCAGGTAGGCCAAGTAGCGGTTCAGGTCGCGGCGATAGGAGCTCAGGGTGTTGAGCGAGGAGCCCCGCTCGACGGTCAGATGATGAAGGTAGGAGGACACCGAACGCGCAGCCTTGGAGGTCGCGGCCGAGCCGCCCGGGGCGAGCATCAGCCGGGCTCGCCCGGCTGCGGCGCGCGCTCGGGCCGCGCCGGCCAGGGGGCGTCCACCGAACGCAAACCGGCCCAGCCCTGAGATCGCGACAGCTGCGCGGCCAGCACGCCGGCCACGGCCGGGCCATTGGTCAACTCGCCGCGCAGCGCCGACTGCGCCAGCTCGGCCAACGAGAACAGCTCGACGGTCATGGTGCTTTCCTCATCCTGGGCGTGAAACCGATCGGCTTCGGAAACCGGTCTCAGCCCGCGGGCCAGGTAGATCCGGATGGCCTCGTCGGTCATGCCGGGCGAGGTGTGCAGATCGACCAGCACCTGCCATTGCTCGGCCTCCAGCGCGGCCTCCTCATAGAGCTCACGCCGGGCGGCCTGCAGCGCCGACTCGCCGGCGACGTCGAGCAGGCCGGCCGGCAGCTCCAGCAGGAACTGCCGCACCGGATGCCGGTATTGCCGCACCATGACGACGTTGTCAGCGGCGTCGAGGGCGACGATGGCGACCGCGCCCGGATGGGTGATGACGTCTCGGCGCACCACGGCGCCGTCGGGCAAGGACAGCGTGTCGGTGCGGACGTCGATCGCCCAGCCTCGGTAATGGTCCTCGGTCGACAGCACGGTGAAATCCTCGGCGCTAGGCATGGCGCAGACGCTAGACCCGGACGATGTCGTCGACGTTGGGGATCTCCACCGGCAGCCGGGAGGACTCCGAGTAGTCCACGGCGGCTGAGATGAAGCCGGAGAACAGCGGATGCGGACGGGTCGGACGCGATTTGAGCTCCGGATGAGCCTGGGTGGCCACGAAGAACGGGTGCACCTCGCGGGGCAGCTCGATGAACTCGACCAGGCTCCCGTCCGGGGACGTCCCCGAGATGACGAGCCCGGCCGCGGTGAGCGCGTCGCGGTAGCGGTTGTTCACCTCATACCGGTGGCGATGGCGCTCGGAGACCTCGGTGCTGCCGTACAGCTCGGCCACCAGGGAGCCGGCGACGAGCTTGGCCGGGTAGGCCCCGAGCCGCATCGTCCCGCCGAGATCGGCGTTGCCGGCCACGATCTCCACTTGCTCGGCCATCGTGGCGATCACTGGGTCGGGGGTCTCCGGATCGAACTCGGCTGAGTTCGCCTCGGCGATGCCGCCCAGGTTCCGCGCGGTCTCGATCGCCATGCACTGCAATCCGAGGCACAGTCCGAGGGTCGGCAGCCCGCGTTCGCGAGCGTATTTGATCGCACCCAGCTTGCCCTCGATGCCGCGGATGCCGAAGCCGCCGGGGATCAGCACGGCGTCGACCCCCGAGAGCTGGGCGGACGCGCTGGTCGGCGTCTCGCACAGATCGGAGGCCACCCAGCGGATGTTCACCTTGGCCCGGTGGGCGAAACCGCCGGCGCGCAGCGCCTCGGTGACCGACAGGTAGGCGTCGGGCAGGTCGATGTACTTGCCGACCAGGGCCACCGTGACCTCGCGCCGCGGGTGGCGGACCCGGTCGAGCAGATCGCCCCACACCGACCAGTCCACGTCGCGGAACGGCAGTCCGAGGCGACGGACGACATAGGCGTCGAGCCCTTCTGAGTGAAGGACTTTCGGGATCTCATAGATGCTCGGCGCGTCGGCGCAGGCCACCACTGCCTCGGTGTCGACGTCGCACATCAGTGACAGCTTTCGCTTGACGCTGTCGGGGATCTCGCGATCGCTGCGGCAGACCAGGGCGTCCGGCGTGATGCCGATGCTGCGCAGCGCGGCGACCGAGTGCTGGGTCGGCTTGGTCTTCAGCTCGCCCGAGGGCGCCAGGTAGGGCACCAGCGAGACGTGCAGGAAGAAGCAGTTGTCGCGGCCCGACTCGTGCCGGACCTGCCGGGCCGCTTCCAGGAAGGGCAGCGACTCGATGTCGCCCACGGTGCCGCCGACCTCGGTGATGACGATGTCGGGGATCTGGCCGTCGGGCCCGGGCAGCGCCATCGAGCGGATGCGGTCTTTGATCTCGTTGGTGATGTGCGGGATCACCTGCACGGTGTCGCCCAGGTACTCGCCGCGGCGCTCCTTGGCGATGACCCGCGAGTACACCTGACCGGTGGTGACGTTGGCCGATCCGACCAGGTCGGTGTCGAGGAAGCGCTCGTAGTGGCCGATGTCCAGATCGGTCTCGGCGCCGTCATCGGTGACGAACACCTCGCCGTGCTGAAACGGGTTCATGGTGCCCGGGTCGACGTTGAGATAAGGGTCCAGCTTTTGCATCGTCACGCGTAGCCCGCGCGCTTTGAGCAAGCTCCCCAACGACGAGGCGGTGAGGCCTTTGCCGAGGGATGAGGCCACCCCGCCGGTGACGAAGAGGTGTTTAGTGGTCCGGGCTGATTGAGCCAACGAGACTCCCGTGGTCGCATCGAATACGAGCTGCAGATTGAGGGATCACGCGTCGGACAAGCATCTTGGCGATGATTGCGACTTCCCTTATGTCCACGGAAGTTCACGGTAACACGGATTTGTGGCCCGCTCGCTCACCGCTGCCCTCGACGAGCGGGTCGGCGTCGTCACAGCTGGGTCACTGGCTGGCGCCGGGGATCAACGCGTCGACTCCGGTCGAGGTGCCGAATTGGCCCTTGCGGCCAGCGATCGTCTCGGCCGCCACCAGCACGGTGCTCAGCTGCCCCAGCTCGGTGTCGGCG
This sequence comes from Frankiales bacterium, assembly GCA_025963265.1. Classification (GTDB taxonomy): domain Bacteria; phylum Actinomycetota; class Actinomycetes; order Mycobacteriales; family Jatrophihabitantaceae; genus Jatrophihabitans_A. Next base: position 3,883 of record JAOPUY010000469.1, read on the forward strand.
TTGT
>JAOPUY010000491.1 GCA_025963265.1 Frankiales bacterium
TCGGAGATCGACGTTCCGGCCAGCCACCAGCGCGCGACGTGCGGCTGGGCCAGCCAACCCTCGATCAGATCCAGGTCGTCCAGGGCCAAGGCGCGCAATGTCAGCACATCGATCAGTCTCGCATCGAAGATCCCCGCTAGCCTTGGCCGATGCGTCCCCCTCGATCTCGCCGGGACGACCTGGCGCTGCTGGCGGAGACGCTGCGGGCCGAGACCGTCGGCGGCGTCTTGTTGCTGATCGCGGCCGTCGCCGCCTTGATCTGGGCCAACTGGCCGTCCGCCAGCGACCCGACGAGTTACGAGCGCTTCCTGGACCTGGCGTTCGGGCCCTCGGCCCTGCATCTTCACCTGTCGATCGCGGACTGGGCTGGCGACGGGCTGCTGGCGATCTTCTTCTTCGTGGCCGGGCTCGAGGTCAAACGGGAGTTCGTGGCCGGCGATCTCAGCACGCCGAGTCGGGCGGCCTTGCCGGTGCTGGCGGCGATCGGCGGTATGGCGGTCCCGGCGTTGGTGTTCGTGCTGGTCAACCTCGGCTCCGGGGCGGGCGCGTTGCGGGGCTGGGCCATTCCGAGCGCCACCGACATCGCGTTCGCGCTCGCGGTGCTGGCGGTGATCGGTCGCCAGCTGCCGTCCGGGCTGCGAACTTTCCTGCTGACACTGGCCGTCGTCGACGACCTGATCGCGATCACGATCATCGCCGTGTTCTTCACCGACGACCTGAGCCCGGTCCCGCTGGCGTTGGCGCTGATCCCGCTCGCCGCGTTCGGGGCGCTCGCGCAGCTGGGGATCCGGCGGTGGTGGCTGCTGGTCCCGTTGGCCCTGGTGACCTGGGCCCTGGTGCACGCCTCGGGCATCCACGCCACGGTCGCCGGGGTGCTGCTGGCCTTCACCGTGCCCGTGGCGGACGGGATGGCCGAACGGCTCGAGCACCTGATCCGGCCGCTGTCGGCGGGCGTGGCGGTCCCGATCTTCGCGTTCTGCGCGGCTGGGGTGGTCATCGGTGGCTGGTCGGGTCTGGGGGAGGCCCTAAGCGATCCAATCGCGGTCGGGGTGATCGCCGGACTGGTGCTGGGCAAGGCCGTCGGCATCTTCGGCACGAGCTGGCTGGTCGCCCGCTTCAGCCGAGCCCGCTTGGACGCCGACATCGGCTGGGGGGAACTGCTCGGGCTGTCCCTGCTCGGCGGCATCGGCTTCACCGTGTCGCTGCTGGTCGGCCAGTTGGCCTACGGCGAGGGGAGCACCCGCGATGACCACGTCACGGTCGGCGTGCTGGCCGGCTCGCTGCTCGCCGCCGGATTGGCCAGCCTGGTGCTGGGGGTGCGCAGTCGGCGCCATCGTCGGCTAACGTCGCAGGCATGGCCGACATCACCACCTTGATCCTCAACGATCACACCTGGTTTCGGCAGCAGTTCGCCCGGCTGGACGTCCTGCAGTCGCGCACCCCGCCGCCGATCGAGGCGCTGGGCAAGGTGTGGGGACCGCTAGCCGCGCGGCTGGATGTGCACGCCTTGGCCGAGGAGCAGATCTTCTACCCTCAGCTGCTGCGCAAAGGGGAAAATCCCGAGGCCGAGACCCTCGATGCGATCGGCGACCACAACGACATCCGGGACGGGGTGCACGCCGCCGCCGGGCATCTGATCGGCACGCCAGAGTGGTGGCAGGCGGTCGGTCAGGCGCGGCTGGCCAACGACGAGCACATGGGCGAGGAAGAACGAGAAGGCCTGTCCGACTTTCGCCAGCACGCCCCGATCGGGCTGCGGGAGTCACTCGGCCGCCAGTTCGCCGCCTACCTCGGCGCGCACCCGCGGACCACGGGTCTGGACACCTCCGATAAAGACCCGCAGGCCTACGTCGAGGGCGTGGAGGCCGGATTCGACCCCGGCGCCGCCCCGACCGACGGCTCGCTCGGCATCGGGAGCCTGCGGGGCCGGCCCGGCCGCTGAGGCCCGGGCAAGCCGTAGGCTAAAGTGCTCATTGAACGGGAGTAGTCCCTCGACTGGATGTCGACATACTGGCCAGCGCAAGCTAGCCCGGTATCCAGGGTCGGTTCGCCGGCTGGACGAGACGTTCGGACAACGACAGCTGTGGCTGGCGGTCCGACGTGCTCGCCTCGAGACGCGGCAGACCTCAGCCTGAATCGGAGAGGTCCTCCTTGTTCGACATCGGCATCATCCTCACGGTCTTCGCCCTGATCTTCGTCGGCGAGTTGCCTGACAAGACCGCGGTCGCCGGGCTCGTCCTGGGCACTCGGTTTCCATGGCGCTGGGTCTTCGCCGGCATCGCCGCCGCCTTCTTGACCCACGTCGTCATCGCGGTCACGGCGGGCTCGCTGCTCACGCTGCTCCCGCACCGCCCGGTCGAGGCGGTCGTCGCCGCGCTGTTCCTGATCGGCGCCGTGCTGATCTGGCGTGAGGGGCTGGAGGACGAGGAAGCCGAGGAGGCCGAGGCATTGGCTGAGAGCGCCGAGACTCCGGAGAACGCGGGCTTCTGGAAGGTCGCCTCGCTCGGCTACGGCGTTATCTTCTTGGCCGAGTGGGGGGACCTGACCCAAATTCTGACCGCCAACCTCGCGGCGAAATACCACAATCCGCTCTCGGTCGGCATCGGCTCCGTGCTCGCGCTGTGGTCGGTCGGCCTGTTGGCGATCCTCGGCGGCAAGACCCTGCTCAAGGTGTTGCCGATCAAGTGGATCACCCGCATTGCCGCCGTGGTGATGGTGGGTCTGGGCATCTACAGCATCGTCGAGGTGATCCGCGGCTAAAGCACAACTACTCAGCGCTATAGCTATATAGCGAGCTATAACTCGCTGTTGGAAGTGTTATAGTCAGATTTATGTCTACGCAGTTTCGCAGCACAGAGGAACTTGAAGCCAGCCTCGGGCAGCAAGTGCGGGCGGCTCGGCTAGCCGCCGACATAGATCAGATCTCGTTGGCCCGGCAGTCCAACGTGTCGGTGGGAGCGTTGAAATCACTCGAGGCTGGGCGCGGCTCGACCCTGCGATCGTTGGTGCGCGTGGTGCGCGCGCTGGATCTGGAGGATTGGCTCGACAGCCTCTACGAGGTGTCGCCGGCAAGTCCGCTGGCGCTGGCCCGCGCCGCCGCTGATGAGAAGTTGCCCAGGCGAGCGTCCAACCGCCGCTCCGATCGAGGTCAGCCGGCGGAGCGCTCGTGACCTATCGGCCGGTCTCGGTGCTGCGCGTCTATGCCTGGGGACAGCTGGTCGGCGCTGTTGCCGGCGACTCCCGGGGCGTCTACACGTTTGAATACACCCCGCAGTGGGTCCGGCGCGACGTCCAGCTCGCCCCGACCCTCATGCGGCCGACGGTCCGCCGCCGCTCCTTTAGCTTCCCCGGCCAGTCCCGTGACACCTTTCACGGACTGCCGCCGATGCTGGCCGACGCGATGCCTGACCGTTTCGGGAACTCGATCATCGACGCCACCCTCGCTCGCGAAGGCGTCCCGGTTCAGGCCGTGAGCGCGCTGGATCGGCTGGCCTACGTCGGCGAACGAGGCATGGGGGCGCTGGTCTTCGTGCCCGATCGCGGGCCCAGCTTTGAGCAGAGCACCCCAGTCGTGCTGGCCGAGCTCGTCACCGTCGCCCGCGCCGAAGTTCAAGGCAACCTGGGCGACGTCCGACTGCGCACCGATGCGTTGCACCAGCTCTTGGCCGTCGGCACCTCGGCGGGCGGCGCCCGCGCGAAAGCGGTGCTCGCCTGGAATCGGTCGACCAACGACCTGCTAGCCGGCAATCTGCCCGCTCCGAGCGAGTATGAGCAATGGTTGCTGAAGTTCGACGGCGTCGGCGCCGATACCCAGCTCGGCTCCAGCCACCAGTACGGGCGCGTCGAATACGCCTACTCGCGGATGGCTCAGGCGGCCGGCATCGCTATGAGCGAGTGCGTCCTGCTCGAGGAGGGCGGTC
>JAOPUY010000528.1 GCA_025963265.1 Frankiales bacterium
TACCGCAAGAAGCAGCGTGAGCCGCAGAAGTCCAGCTCGGAGAACATCGAGGATTGGCAGCTGCATGCGGCCGAATCCCACACCTCGTCAGGTCTGCGCTCGGCGGAGATGGAGGCGTTGGATCACCTGCCGGACTCCTACGTCAAGGACGCGCTTCAATCGCGGCCCGAGTAATTCCTATTGGCCGTCTACCTGGATGATGTCGAGGGCTTCGCGTACAAGGAAATCGCTGAGATCATGGACACGCCGATCGGCACCGTGATGTCTCGGCTGCACCGCGGCCGCAAACAACTGCAGTCGATGCTGGCTGACTACGCCAAGGATCGCGGGTTGGTGAAGGCCGGTAAACCGACGTCGGGCAGCGGCGCCTCGGCCAGTGGTAAAGGAGTCGGCGAATGATGGGTTTCGGCCCGGGCGGCATGGACTGCGACGACGTCCTCGCCGACGTGTACCACTACCTCGACGACGAGACCGACGCGGCCGTGCGCGAGCGCATCCGCCTCCATCTCGACGACTGCGCGCCGTGTTTGCGCCAGTTCGGCCTCGAGCAGGACGTCAAGTCGCTGGTGGCTCGCTGTTGCGGCGGTGACGTGGCCCCGGAGGGGCTCCGCACGAACATCCGCGTCCGCCTCAGCGAGGTCGTCATCGAAACCACCCACCTGGAGTACCGGGCCGACTGACCGCGAGCAGCTATGGCACGCTGATGCCTAATCATGTCTGCGCTGTCCGAGCTCCTGGCCCGCCACACCCATCTCGACGCCGACCAGACCGCTCACCTGCAGCGGCTGGTCGCCGAGTGGCAGTTGCTGGCTGACCTTTCCTTCGCTGACTTGGTGCTCTGGGTGCCCACCGGCTCAGCGCCCGACTTCCTCTGCGTCGCCCAGTGTCGTCCGACCACGGGCGCCACCGCCTACTTGCTCGACCGGGTGGGCGACCGGCTGTCGGGGCCGAAGGCCTTCGCCCTGCGCATCGCCCTGTCCGAAGCCCGGATCTTCCGCGAATCCGATCCGGACTGGGAGGGCGACACGCCGATCCGTCGCGAGGCGATCCCGATCCTCTTTGGGGGCAAGCCGATCGCGGTGCTCGGACGCGACTCCAATCTGACCACCATGCGCAGCCCGAGCCAGCTGGAGCTGGCCTACCTGCAGAGCGCCGCCGATCTCGCCTCGATGGTCGCGACCGGCGCCTTTCCCGGCCCGGCCAGTGACCGGGAGGAAGCGGCCGGACCGCGGGTCGGGGACGGCATGGTGCGCATCGACAGCTCAGGCGTGGTGCTCTACGCGAGCCCCAATGCGTCCTCGGCTTTCCGCCGGCTCGGGTTCAACGGAAACCTGCTTGGCGCGCCGCTGTCGGAAGCCGTCGTGCAGATGGTTCGGGACCCGTTCAACGCCGCAGACCTGGAGGACATGCTCCGCCAGGCCCTCAGTGGCGAGCACCCGTTTAGTCGGGAGGTCGACAGCGCCGGCGCGACCGTGCAGTTTCGCGCCATTCCGCTGCACCCCCGCGGCGAGTCGCTCGGCGCGCTAGTGCTGCTGCAGGACGTCACCGAGCTCCGTCGACGCGATCGCCAGATCATCAGCAAGGACGCGACGATCCGCGAGATCCACCATCGGGTGAAGAACAACCTGCAGACGGTCGCCGCCCTGTTGCGGCTGCAGTCGCGACGGTTGGCCAGCCCCGAGGCGAGAGCCGCGCTGGAGGAGTCGATGCGCCGAGTGTCCTCCATCGCCCTAGTGCACGAGACGCTGTCTTCGGCGATCGACGAGGCGGTGGACTTCGATGAGGTCGTCGACCGGCTGCTGGAGATGCTGGTCGACGTCACCGGCGCCGGCGGACGGGTCGCCGTGCGCCGCATCGGCACGCTGGGGGAATTGCCGGCCGAACTGGCCACGCCATTGGTGATGGTGTTGACCGAGCTCGTGGGCAACGCCGTCGAGCACGGCTTCGCCGACGGCCAAACTGGCTCGGTCCGAGTCTCCGGCGAGCGTTCTCGGGGGACGCTTACCGTGACGGTGCTGGACGACGGCAACGGCCTGCCGGCGAATTTCTCCCTGGAGAGCTCCGATCGGCTAGGCCTGCAGATCGTGCGCACCTTGGTCGACGCCGAACTCGGGGCGAGCCTGCAGGTGTCCCCCCGCCCCGATGGGGGGAGGGGGACCGCTGCTGTCTTGAAGATTCCGCTAGCCCGTAAGGACCGGGGTTCGCTCGCCTGAGCCACCACGTCACGGGCGGGACAGCGTGGCCGAGACCCGCGGCCGGTCGGGTCGAACTTAGGCCATGCGGGCGCGGGCTCGGGCGTTGCGACGCTTCAGGGCGCGCCGTTCGTCCTCGCTGAGTCCGCCCCAAACGCCGGCGTCCTGGCCGCTTTCAAGCGCCCAGGCCAAGCATTCGGACATTACCGGACAGCGACGGCAAACAGCCTTCGCTTCTTCGATCTGCATCAATGCCGGACCGGTGTTGCCGATCGGAAAGAACAGTTCCGGGTCCTCGTCGCGGCATACCGCG
>JAOPUY010000584.1 GCA_025963265.1 Frankiales bacterium
CTCTTCCGATCTGATCGGCAGAGGTCCGCGGGCTGGCGCAGGCGATGCCGACGGTGGCCTCGATGACGAAGCTGACCTGGTCGAGCAGGCACGGGACCTGCAGCGCTTGACTCGCGAGCTCAGCGGCCTTGGTGGCCGCCGCGGTGTCGGCGTGCTGCAAGAAGATGCCGAATTCATCGCCGCTGAGTCGCGCCAACGTGGCTTCGGATGGCAGGGTGGCGGTCAGCGTGTGGGCGACATGTCTCAGGAGCTGGTCGCCGTAGGAATGGCCGAGAGTCTCATTCACCTGACGGAACCGATCGAGGTTGAGCAGCAACACCGCCCCTTGTCCGCAAGGGTGTGGTCTCCGCTGGGTGTCCTCGATACATCGGGTGAGATGACCGCGGTTGGGCAGACCGGTGAGCTCGTCGTGGCTTGATTGATACTCCAGCCGTCGCAGCGTGCTGCCCACCGCCGCAAGCAACGATCGGTTTTCACTGAGCGCGACCAGCTGCCGGACGATCAACAGGAGACCGATCCCAGTGCTGGCCAGCCGCGTCGGCTGCGTCAACGGCGTGCCGTTCGCCAGGTTGATCAAAATGAGGCAGAAGACCGCGATCACGGGGCCGTATGGAAGGGCCACGCCCAGCCACCTGGATCGCCCGAATCCCGGCGGCGACTCAAGGACCGAATCCGCCTGTCGTCGCGACTCCAGCCGTGCCCGCCGAGCCGACACGATGATCAGCAAGAATGAAGCCGGCCAGCCGACGTCAAGCCACTCCCAGCGCGTTTGCGCGGCGACGCCCCCGCTCAGGTGCGCATACGCCGTATCGGAGAACGTCAACAACAGCATCGCGACCGCCAGCGGTGTGAGCGCCTGTCGTCCCGACTCGGCGTGGCGAGACAAGAGCAGGATCGCGACGGTGGCCAAGATGATGTCGCAAACCGGAAGCACCCGCGACACGGCCACGCTCAGCCCAGCGGCCCCAGCCCCGTGGGTCGTGCTGAGACCTGACTGCAGCGAAAGCACGAAAAGAGAACTCGCGATGATCAGGCCGTCGAATACGAGCGTCGCCCGTGACTGACGGCGGTCAACCATCGACATCAGCGCCAGCGTGGCCGCCAGCGGCAGCACGAGCAGCCCAGCAGCCCAGGTAGCCCCGACACCCGCCCTGCCGCCGTGAATCATGGCCGCACCACCGAGGACCAGCAAACCGAGCGACCACAGCGCGAGCGCCACGCCGAGCACGCACCAGCCCAAGCGCCGGAGCCCGCTCAAGTGTCGCGAGGTCCTTGCGCTGCTGGCCGCCGCTGCGGCGGCGAGCAGCGCGACCACGAGGTCGAGCGCGTTGGTCACGCGCGCGCCGCCTCAACCGCGCGACAGCCAAACCCGGAGCAAACCGTCTGCCCCTCCGGATCCGACTCGAGAACCGGGGACGTTCCCGAAACCTGTCGGCGGTGCGCGAGGCGAAGGGGTCGCAGCGGTATCACTCGGTCTCCATCCGGTGCCGATGCCTGTGGCCACGCAGGAACTCGCGACGCCCACAGGCCTTTACTCCCCTATCGGCCCTGACCCCGGAATCTTTAGGCGACGAGAATGCGAGCGATCTGGGACCGCGTTAGGCGGCTAGGAGCCAGACGTGGCCAGCTTCGCGAAGTCAGGACCCTGCCCAGCTGTAGCGGCACACGTGGAGCAGAGCGCCGCCAATCGCGCACCTCGGCGTCGTCCAAGCGCGGGTTGGCTGGATCCGCGCCGCCGCCTCGTACGCGCCCTCTCGAAATACCCGAGAAGGTCTGCGGCCTCGTGGCAGCTCTAAGCCCGCCAGGCGGAGTGGAACAGGGGGCAGCGCGACTTTGACCGGCCCTTGACGGCGCTTCCGTGCCTCGGCCCCCGTAGCGTCTCCGCTGCGTTGCCGCGCACTGCCAGGCGGGCACAGCGAGCTAGCGGAGGCTCCATCTGCGAGCACGCCGCTGTGGTGGCAGCGCGTCGCTCGCGGCCTGCGTGTGCGAGGGCTGCGGTTCCGCGGTCAGGTGAGGCTCTGGTTTGAGTTCCTGCAGGTAGGCCCGGGCGGCGGCGATGACGGCGTCGCGATCGTGGGTGTAGTAGTAGTCGAACCTGCGGAGCGCGTCATCGCCGGCGTCGCCGCAGTCCTTCGCGACGAAGGCCGCGGCGTGGTGGGGGCCGATGACGATTACGACCCACTCGTGAGCAAGGTTGCTTGCCCGGTCGAGTGGCGCGATCTGGAAGCGGGGTTCGCCGTGAGTCTCTAGGCCGTCGGCGAGCACGACGGTGAGGGCGTTGGCTTGGGCCAGGCGCTCATAGCGCTGTCTGTGGGCCTCGGTGAAGTACCGCCGGTGCTGGAAGCAGGAGAGCAGCACGGAGGCTTGTCCACTGCGGGTGTTCTGCTCCTCGATGTGCCGGCTGATGTGCAGCAGGTTGGCTTTGGTCGTGCGGCTCGAGTCGCCGAGCGCGGCGCTCAGCGCCTCGAACGGCGTGTCCCCGGCCAGCGGCGCGAGGCGTTGGCGTAGCGGGATGACGTGACGGGGCGCCGGGACCGAGGAGGGCAGCGGGCCGGGGCGGCCGTACCGGTAGCCCTGGCCGTAGGTCGCGCCGAAGACGCGGGCCAGATTCTCCTGCTCCTCCGTCTCGATCCCCTCGGCCAGGATCACCGCGCCAGTCCGTTCGGTGTAGGCCCGCACTGCGGCCGTGATCGCCGCCGCAGCTTTGCTCGGCGCGCCGCGGAGCAGCGACATATCGAGTTTCACCACATCGGGTCGAAGGAACGGCAGCAGGGCCAGCGACGCCTCTTCCGCGCCGACATCGTCCAGCGCGACGCCCCACGAGTCGCGGCGGGCCTGGTCGGTGGCGCGCAACAGGTCGGTGACATAGCCCTCGACGTCCCGTTCGACGACCTCCAGGACGACGCGCAGCTCCGTCCGGGCCTGGGTGAGCGTTGGCAGCAGGTGCCGCGGGCAGTCGATGCTCAACCCTGCGGGCTCCACGTTGATGAACCAGGACACGCTGGGGTGCAGGCCAGCTGCCGCTGCGGCTTGCATGGCGTGGGTGCGGCAGAGCCAGTCCAGCTCGCCCAGGCGCCCGGCGTCTTGGGCCGCGTGGATCAGGTCTGCGGGTGACTCCAGGGGGCTTCCCGCCGGCCCCCGGGAGAGGGCCTCGAATCCCGTGACGCTGGCCGTGGCCAGGTGGACGATCGGCTGGAACACCGTCCGGATGGCTCGGTCGTCGATCACGGCGTCGATCGACCACCCGCGCGTCGCCGGCGCGCCCGAGGTGCGCGCGCGACGCTGCGGCGCGGTGTGGGCAAGCGTCCGGGTCTCCGCCGACTCGGCTGCCTCCTGCTTCTGCCGGTGCGCGTCGAAAACGGTCATGACCGCGTCGCGGATCGTGGCCAGCTGCTTGCGTTGCTGCCGGGTCAGCGTCGCCGGATGGTCTGACCAGACGCAGACGGCGCCCAGCACCAGGCCTTCGCGGCCGATCAGGGGCGCGGCGGCGAAGAAGCGGATCGAGGCCAGCTCGCCGTTGACGAAAGGGCTGTCAGCCAGCCGGGAGTCCCGTGATGCGTCTGCTACGGCCATTTCCTCCCCGGGACTGGCGCTCGTGAGCAGCCGCCGGCACACGCTCATCGAACGTTCGCGGGTTGAAACTTCCAGCGATCCGGCGACCGTGGCCTGCTGGGGAGCGTCGAAGATGTCGATGGCGCTGAAGTCTGCGCCGAGCAGCCGCTGCGCCATCGCCGTCAGCCGGGCTAGGTTCGCGTCGGCGGCGGCCCAATCGGGAGTGTCCGTCAGAAAGTAGCGAGCGGCGGACTTCTGCCGGTCGGCCTCGTTGGCAGGATCCATCAGGTTGGACGACATGCCGACCAGATCGGCAGCAGAGCGCGATCTTACATAGACGAATCGTCCATCCTCTGGCCTGACATTGCTGGTCGTGGTGCTGGGCACCACCATCAGCCCGTACAGTTTGCGCACCGCATTGAGGACATGCGAGAGGAGCCCGAACGGGGCAGGACCGCGGCGCCTTGAAAGAGCGGACGCACCGACGTGCGGGACGCAAACTCCGCTCAGGCCGCCTGGACGTGCTCGTGGGTATGCTGTTCTCCCCCCACCTCGCCGGCATCACCCTGTTCACACTGGCCTCGCTGGTCGGCGGCTTCGCGGCAACCGCTGGGGAACTGCTCGCCGCCCGCGCCGCGCAGGGCATCGGCGCCGCGCTGGCCTCCCCGTCCGCGCTCGCCCGGCTCATGACGATGTTCGCGCAGGGGCGGGAGCGCACCCGGGCCGTCGGCCTCTAGACGGGGGTGTCCGTCGGCCTCATCGCCGGCGGCATGCTCACCCAGTGGGTCTTCTGGCGCTGGGTGTTGTTCGTCAACGTCCCGATCGGGTGTCCCGCGTCAAGTTTCTTGGACAGATCTGGGGTCTTTAGCGCATGATCCGGGGTGCGTAGGTAGCTGGCGAGTGTTGGCGTGAAGTCGAGCCGTTTGAAAGGCGAAACTCGGCTATCTCCCCAGTGCACCTGAGAGAGCAACTTTCACACCGCCCGAAACCCCTGAAGCGGACGCTCCAAGCCATTGAGATGTCCGAATTCACCACGTCTCTGCCCAACATCGTGTCGCCCCGGACGGCGAACAACAGTGCTCGCCAGTGTTTGAAGACTATCCAGCGGCAGCCGTTTACCGGCCGCAAACCAAGCTGCAGCCAAACCAGATCCGAGCACTCGTCGCGGCCTACGAGTCCGGCGCGACGATCCAGCAGCTCACTGAAGACCACCACCTGCACCGACGAACCGCTCCGGCCCACCTCCAGCGAGCCGCAGTCACGATCCGGCCGAAGCAGGCGGCCAACGCTCAGCAAGCCGCCGAGATCGTCTCTCTCTACCAATCGGGACTCTCACTGCGTCAGGTCTCCGACCAGACCGGCGTCGCCTACGGCTCAGTGCGCAACTACTTGCTCCGAGCCGGCGTGACGATGCGGCCGCCCATCAGGCCCAGGCAGTAGGGCGCGCCGCGCCCTCCGATGTCACAACGATGAGAGCTGGTTCGGTTCGAGTAAGAGGACCCTGCTGG
>JAOPUY010000590.1 GCA_025963265.1 Frankiales bacterium
TCAACGACTCCAACTGGGGAAACGCCGCCTTTGCCGGGGTCAACGCGGCGGCGGCGACGTACGCCGTGATCGCCTTCATGGGCGTCAAGAACTCCATCGTGGACACCTGGCTCGGATTCATCGAGCACCTCTACGTCACCGACAAGCCAGCCAAGTCGACCGCGAACGCCTCGCTGCACAGCACCTCCAAGCGCCGTCGGCGGCCCAAGGCGGTCATCCAGCCGCCGCACTGGGAGGACGTCCTGTACCGCGGCGTCGCCGGCACCGCGTCCGGGCAGCCGAGCGCCGACGGCTCCGGCGCGTTCCGGATCCTGGCCACACCGCCCGAGGCGCCCCCCACGCACAACCGGCGGCTCACCGACCGGACGCCGCTCGACCGCGATCCGCTCCTGGAACGTCGCGACCGCCGGGCCAGCGACCGGGCCGCCAACCGAGCGGCGACGCGAGCGGAAAAGCCGTTCGAGCCCGATCCTCGCTGATTGGTATAACTCCGACATCGGACTCACCTTGGCTCCTCGGCTGCCGATGAATCAGACGTGGCAGCCACCAACCGGAACGGCCGCACGGCGATCATCGGGGCCGCCGTGGTGCTGCTCGTCGCGTTTTCGCTGGCGATCCGGCTCAAGCTCGGCACCCCGTTCAGCCGGCACGCGGTCGACGACCTCGGCCAGGGCGCGGCCGCGCTGATCGCCGCGATCGGCGCTGGCTACCGGGCGCGACGCAGTTCTTCCGGCCGGGCTCGACTGTCCTGGCTGCTCATCTGCGCTGGCACCTTCAGCTGGGCTGCCGGCCAGACGGTCTGGAGTTACTACGAGCTGATCTCCAACCGGGACACGCCGTTCCCGTCCTGGGCCGATCTTGGGTTCCTGCTCTTCCCGGCCTTCGCGCTGCCCGGCTTGCTAGCCCGCCCAGCGGCGGCGTTTTCCCGCAACGGGAGGGCCCGGATGCTGCTCGACGGCGTGATGGTCGCCGGGTCGTTGTTCAGCATCAGCTGGGCGACGGCGCTCGGCCAGGTGTTCAAGACCTCGGACTCCCACGACTTGGCCATGGTCGTCAGCCTGGCCTATCCGGTGACCGACCTGATGATGATGACGATCGCCGTGCTGGTCGTCGCTCAGGCCCGGTTGCGCTCGGGCTTGCTGCTGTTGGTCATCGGCCTGGGCGCGATGGCCCTGGCCGACAGCGGCTTCTCCTACCTCAACGCGACCGGCGACTACCACACCGGATCGCTGATCGACATCGCCTGGACCGGGGCATTCCTGCTGCTCGGACTGGCCGGGGCCCTGGACGCCGGCTGGGATTCCCGGCCCGGAGTGGTGTCGGTGTCCGCGGGTTACCTGACGCTGCCCTACGCCCTGGTGCTGGTCGGCATCGGGGCGGCGACGCCCGGCATCATCAACGGCAGCCGGCTCGGCCTGGCCGTCTCGGCGGTGGCGATCACGGCGCTGCTGATCCGGCAGTTCCTCACCGTCCTGGAGAACCGGGAACTGGCCTCGAGCCTGGACGAGCAGCGCGAGGAGCTGCGCCACCAAGCCTTCCACGACACGCTGACCGGGCTGGACAACCGAGCACTGTTCTACGACCGGCTCAATCACGCCCTGGAGTTGCACCGCCGCGATCTGCGGCCGGTCTCGCTGCTGTTCTGCGACCTGGACGACTTCAAGCTCATCAACGACACCCTCGGCCACGACGCCGGCGACCAGGTGCTGATCGCGGTCCCCGAGCGGCTGCGGGCCACCATGCGCACCGGTGACACGGTGGCCCGGCTGGGCGGGGACGAGTTCGCGATCCTGCTCGAGGACGGCGGCGACCCCTTGGACGTGTGCGCCAAGATCATGGCCGCCATCAGCCAGCCGACCATGATCGGGACCCGGCGGGTGCCGCTGCGGGCCAGCATCGGGTTGTCGATGGTGCAGCCCTCCGACGCGCCGGCCGACCCGCAAGACCTGATCAAGAAGGCCGACATCGCGATGTACGCGGCCAAGCGCGCGGGCAAGGGCAGCTGCGTCACCTGGAGCCCGCAACTGCACGATGACAACCCCGATGACCTGGACCTGCGGCTGGACCTCGGCGCCGCGGTGGCCCACGGCCAGATCGACGTGGCCTACCAGCCGATCGTCTACGTCGACGGCGCCCTCTACGGCCACGAGGCGCTCGCCCGCTGGTCGCACAACGGCCGGCCGGTCGGCCCCGACGTGTTCATCCCGGTCGCCGAGCGCGCGGGCTTCCTGCCCGAGCTGGACATGCAGGTCATCGGCGCCGCGCTGGCCTCGACCCGTTCAATGCAGAGCACCCACTCCATCTCGGTCAACATCGCCCTGAGCCACCTGGCCGACCCTCAGGTCGCCGCGCGGGTGCAACGGCTGCTCGAGCGCTATGACATCGCGCCCTGGCGCCTCGTCGTCGAGGTCCCCGAGGATCACGCCATCGAGCGCCCCGAGGTGCACCGCTCGCTGCAGGCCCTGCGCCGGATGGGGGTGCGCCTGGCGCTGGACGATTTCGGCGTCGGCTACTCCAGCTTGAGCCGGATCGGCACCCTCAACCCCGACATCATCAAGCTCGACCGCTCCTTTGTCGCCCCGCTGGGCAGCGTCGGGCGGCACACCGACTTCGTGATGGGCATCATCGAGCTCTCGCACCGGCTCGGCAGCGTCGTGATCGCCGAGGGGGTCGAGACGGCCGAGCAGCTCACCGCGCTGCGGGAGATGAACTGCGACCTCATCCAGGGCTTCCTGCTCGGCCGTCCCGAACTGCGCACCGGAGCCGACCAAGACGCCGGTCACAATCCCGGCCACGCTGCCGACCACAATCCCGGCCGCGCTGCCGGCCTCGCTGGCTGAGCGGTCAGCCCATCCCGGCCGGCAGCTCGCTGACGTAGAGGACGTGCAGGCGCTGGGTCGGTCGGGTCAAAGCCACGTAGAGGTCGTTCACCCCGCGGGCGGACTCGGCCAGGATGGCGGCCGGCTCGACCAACACCACCGTGTCGAACTCCAGCCCCTTGGCGTCGGCCACCCCCAAGACGGACACCGGCGAGGCCGCCGACCCGCTGTCGCTGACCACGACGCCGGCGGGCAGCGCGGCCGAGATCCGCGCCGCCACCGCCGCGTGGTCGGCCCGCGAGGTGATCACCGCCACCGTGCCCTCGCCGGCGAGCTGCCACTCGCTTCGCACCACCTCGACCAACCGCTCGGACTGGCCGAGCTCGGTCAGGGCGGCCTCGAGCTGGGTGTACTCCGGCTCGAACCGCCCGACCCGGGCCGATTGCGGCGGTGAGACCTGCTTGCCGGCCGCGCGCATCACCGCCGCCGCGACCCGCATGATCTGCTCCGGCGTCCGATAGTTGACCGTCAGCTCGGCCTGGTTGAAGCGGTCGCCGACGTGCGGGGACAGCACCTGAGCCCAGGAGTCAGCGCCGGCCAGCGAGCCGGTCTGCGCGACGTCGCCGACCAGGGTCATCGACCGGGACGGGCTGCGGCGCATCAGGATCCGCCACATCATCGGCGACAGCTCCTGGGCCTCGTCGACCACGATGTGCCCGAAGGACCACTGGCGGTCCGCGGCCGCCCGCTCGGCCACCGCGCCCAGGGCGAGTTCGGAGCGGTAGCGGTCGGCTAGCGCCGCCGCGGAGATGAAGTCCTTGCCGCCGAAGGTGTCCTGCACGAGGTCGGCGTAGGCCACCTCGGCCTGGTCCTCGGCCTGGGCGCGATCGAGGTCGGATTGGTCCACGCTGTCGTCTGGCCCGAGCAGTTCGGCTGCCTCGTCCAGCAGCCCGACGTCGGAGACCGTCCAGGGCGCTGAGCGCTCACGCTGAAGCCGGGCCCGCTCGGCGGCCGTCCAGCCCGGGGTGCAGGCAGCCCGGTAGGCCGGGTTGGCGTAGAGGTCGCGGACGAGTTTGAACGGACTGATCGGGGGCCAGCAGAGGTTCAGCTCCCGTCGCACGTCGCGAGACTCATGCAGCTCGGCCATCAGATTGGCCCGGGTGTCGGCGTCGAGCTCGGTTCCGCGCGCCGCCGCCAGCCGCCGCACCAGCTCGCGCAGCACGTCGGCGACGAAGCCGACCCGCGCCTGGTTGTGCGGGTCGCCTGATCGACGCGCGCGATCGCGGGCCAGCCGGATGTCCCGCGGGTAGAGCGTGATGACCGTGCCGTCGATCTCGATGCGCTTGGTCTGCTCCAGCGGCCGCTGCCGGCTGCGGACGGCCGCGGCGATGACCTCGGCCATCCGCTGGTCGCCTTTCAACGCGGCGACGTCCGGGTCGTCGGCCCGGTCGGTCGAGACGCCGGGATAGAGCTGCCCCGGGGTCACCATCACCACGGCGTCGGCCTCGCCGAGAGCGGGCAGCACCTGCTCGATGTAGCGCAGGAAGACTCGGTTCGGCCCGACCAGCAGCACGCCGGA
Organism: Frankiales bacterium; assembly: GCA_025963265.1. Classification (GTDB taxonomy): domain Bacteria; phylum Actinomycetota; class Actinomycetes; order Mycobacteriales; family Jatrophihabitantaceae; genus Jatrophihabitans_A. The sequence goes on from JAOPUY010000590.1 coordinate 4,399, forward strand.
GCGGGTGATCCGAGCTCGGTGCGCGTACAGCAGGAAGGCCGTCCGATGCAGCGCGACGGCGGTCTTGCCCGTCCCCGGGCCGCCCTGCACCACGAACACGCCCTCCAGCGGGGCCCGGATCGCGCGATCCTGATCGGCCTGGATGGTGGCCACGATGTCGTTCATCCGGCCCGAGCGCACCGCCTCCAGGCTGGCGAACAGCGCCCCCTCGCCGAGCACGACGTGGCCGCCGTCGACGCCGCGCTCGGAGAAGGCGGCCAGGTCGAGCACCTCGTCCTGGACGCCGGTCACCCGGCGGCCGCGCGAGCTCAGCTGGCGGCGGCGGATCACGTCCTGCGGGTGGGCCGCGGTCGCCTGGTAGAACGGCTCGGCGGCCGGCGCTCGCCAGTCCACCAGCAGCTCGACCCGGTCAGCGTCGGAGATCCCGATGCGACCCACGTAGCGCCGGCTGCCCTCGATCAGGTCCAGCCGGCCGAAGCACAACCGAGCCTCGACCGCCTGCAGCTGGGAGACCCGGTCGGCGTAAAGCCGGACGAAGGCCTCCCGTTCCGACCGCGAGCCGGGGGTGCCCACGGTCTGGCCGCCGATGGCGTTGGCGAAGCCCGCCGCGGCCTGCTCGCGCATCTCATCGAGGTGCTCGTAGAGGACGCTGACGTGGGCCTGCTCGTTGCTCAGCTCGGCCGCGACCAGCTCGGACTCGGTCGCGGCGCTCTGCTCGGTCTCTCGAGTGCCGATGGCGCGTTCTCCCCTGCCTGTGGACCGGACGAAGTATGTCATCCACCGGCGACGGCTGATCGCAGGCTGTGGACTGCCTCAGACCTTGTCCGGTATGCCCATTCTGCTCGGAGGTGCTCTCAGTTTCCTCCGGTAGCCTC
>JAOPUY010000603.1 GCA_025963265.1 Frankiales bacterium
TGCCGCTCCGGCGGACAGCCCGCAGTTCTGGACCGCACCGCCGGCCTGGTCAGCTCAGCCGTCGCCGCAGCCTCAGGCCCCGCAGCCGAATCAGCAATGGGACGACCTGATGTCGCGGCACGCCGCCCCGCCGCCTTCGACGAGCCTGCTCACCCGCAATCGGTACACCGCCATCACGGCGGGGATCGCAGCCCTCTACCTGGTGCTGGCCGTCGCAGCGCACATCGCGCTCATCGGCATCCTGCCGGTGGTCATGTCACGGCGGGCGTTTCGAGCCAAGGAGCCGCTGGCCATCGCCTCGGCCGTCATCGCCGGCATCTGCCTCGTCCTCGCGCTGGCCTCGCTCATCCGCTAGCAGCATTCGACAACCAGAACGCGCTGGACTAACCCTTAGCGCCAGCCCCTAGTCTGGGCTGAGGAGTCTAGGACTCGACGGGGCCAGGGCCCCCGCCATTGTGAGGGGGTCCGGAGTCTTTGGCCCTCACCGCAATGCCCAGGGATGTCCTCGAGGAGATTCGCTGGTCCTTCACGCTGCCGATGATCTGGCTGCAGGGCGTCGGCGCGAACCTGGTGCTGTCCTTTCTCTGGCTGCTCTGGGCGCCGCTGACCGGCCGCCCGCGGGAGGACTGGGTCGTCGTGGTCGGCAGTTATTTCGCGACCTTCGTGCTGGCCGATGTGACCACGACGAACGTCCTCGGACCGGACGCCCAGCGGGTCGTGTCCAGCCTGGACCAGGGCCAGAGCACCCTGCGGATCCTGCTCCGAAAGAACGCCGCGCTGCTCGTCATCGTCGGGCTGCCGACACTCGTCGCGACGGCAATTCTGACCGTCACCAGCGAGGACTCCTATCGGTTGGCCGTCACGCTGCCCGGCGTCGCGTTCCCGATCTTCACCTGGCTCGGCGTCGGCAACATCGTGTCGGTGCTGCTGCCGGTGCGCAGTCGTCCGCTGCGGGAGCGCTGGGCGCGGCGGGAGGATCGCCGGAGCACCTTCTGGTGGCTGTTTCACCTCGGGCTGCCCTACCTGCTCTGGTACGGCGTGAACCCGCTGGGCGCCGCGCCGCGAGCGATCCTGCGCAGTCTGGCCCGCGCGTCGCGGACCGACGAGGTCCGCGGGCTGGTCCTGACGACCACCGGGGTGGCGATCTGGCTGTTCGGCACCGCGGTCGCCGCGTGGCTGGTACGGGTGCGGGGCTTGCGGCTGCGGTAGCTGGCCTGACTCAACCCGGGCCCGGTCACTGCACCGCCGACTTGCATTTATTAGAACAAGTGTTCGACACTGAACCATGGGCTTTGGCAATCCGATCATTCCCTGGCGCGAGCTGGAGCGCCGGTTGTCGGGGCGCGCCGAAAAAGCCGCGAAAGGCTCGAAAGGCCACCCGGACGAGGACCAGCTCGACCGCCGGCGCGGGCATGACCAGACCGGGGACGGCGGCGACTCCCCCGCCTGGAGCCGCAAACGCCAGGCCTATGAGCCGCCGCCGCGGTTACGGGCCGACTCGCTCACCACCGCCCAGGTCCCCTACGCCGAACTGCACGCTCATTCGTCCTTCTCCTTCCTCGACGGCTCCTCCGATCCGGAGCAGCTCGTCGAGGAGGCGGTGGCCCTGGGCCTGAAGTCGATCGCGCTCACCGATCACGACGGGATGTACGGGGTGGCCCGCTTCTCCGAGGCGGCGGAGGCCTTCGGGCTGCCGACGGTGTTCGGCGCCGAGCTCAACCTCGACATCCCAGTGCCCTCCACCCAGGCCGAGCGCTCGATCGCCGCCCGGGTCGGAATCGAGGACCCACCCGGGTCGCACCTGCTGGTGCTGGCCCGCAACCCGGCCGGGTACGCCAGCCTGTGCCGGGCGATCAGCCAGGCTCAGCTCCGCGGCGGGGCCAAGGGGCGCCCGGTCTATGAGTTGGACGAACTGGCCGAACTAGCCGCTGATGACTGGCTGATCCTCACCGGCTGCCGCAAGGGGTCGGTGCGTCAGGCCTTGGACCGCGGCGCGGCGGGGATGACGGGGCCCGGGCCGGCCGACCTCGATCCGGCTCGGGCGGCGTTGGGCGAGCTCGTCGAGCGGTTCGGGCGCTCGAACGTCGCGGTCGAGCTGACCCATTCACTGGACCCGCTGGCCGACGAGCGCTTCGCCGCGCTGGCCCAACTGGCCGACGAGCAGCGGCTCGACCTGGTCGCCAGCACCGCCGCTCACTACGCCGCGCCCCGGCACCGCCCGCTGGCCGCCGCGGTCGCCGCGGTCCGGGCCCGCACAAGCCTGGACGCCATCGACGGCTGGTTGCCGTCCTGGGCCGGCCAGCATCTGCGGTCAGGCGCGGAAATGGCCCACCGGTTCCAGCTGTACCCGCAGGCCGTGGCCAACGCGGCCCGGCTCGGCGCAGAATTGGCCTTTCCCCTCAAGCTAATCGCCCCCAAGCTGCCGCCGTTTCCGATGCCAGCCGGCTTCGAAGATCTCGACGAGATGAGCTACCTGCGGCACCTGGCCTTCCAGGGCGCGACCGAGCGGTACGGGCCGCCCGACAGCCGCGACCCCTACGTCCGGCGGGCCTATGACCAAATCGAGCACGAGCTGGCGATCATCAACGAGCTCGGGTTTCCCGGTTATTTCCTGGTCGTCTGGGAGCTGACCCAGTTCTGCGCCGACAACGGCATCCTCTGCCAGGGCCGCGGCAGCGCGGCCAACTCCGCGGTCTGCTACGCGGTCGGCATCACCGCGGTGGACTCGGTCCGCTACGGCCTGCTGTTCGAGCGGTTCCTCGCGCCGGAGCGGGACGGCCCGCCCGACATCGACATCGACATCGAATCGGACCGGCGCGAAGAGGTCATCCAGCACGTCTACGAACGCCACGGCCGCCAGCACGCCGCCCAGGTCGCCAACGTGATCACCTATCGGCCGCGCTCGGCGGTCCGCGACATCGCCAAAGCCTTCGGTTACTCCCAAGGCCAACAGGACGCCTGGAGCAAGCAGATCGACCACGGCTATTACTGGAGCGAGACGGCGACGACGTTGAAGGAGTCCGAGGACGTCGACCGGGTGCCCGAGCAGGTGCTGGAACTGGCCGAGCAACTGCAGAATGCGCCGCGGCATCTGGGGATTCACTCCGGCGGCATGGTGATGTGCGATCGGCCGGTGGTCGAGGTCTGCCCGGTCGAGTGGGGTCGGATGGCCAACCGGACGGTGCTGCAGTGGGACAAGGACGACTGCGCGACGGCCGGTCTGGTCAAGTTCGACCTGCTGGGGCTGGGCATGCTCTCGGCGTTGAAGTACTGCTTCGACTTCGTTGAGCAGTGGCATGGCGTCCGGTACGGGCTGCATCAGATTCCACCGGAAGATCCGCTGGTCTATGACATGTTGTGCGTGGCCGACACCATCGGGGTCTTCCAGATCGAGTCCCGGGCCCAGATGGGGACGCTGCCGCGGTTGAAGCCGCGAAAATTTTACGATCTGGTCATCGAGATCGCCCTGATCCGACCGGGGCCGATCCAAGGCAACTCGGTTCACCCTTACATCAGGCGGAAGAACGGACTGGAGAAAGTCACCTACCCCCATCCCAAGTTGGAGCCGGCGCTGAAGAAGACGCTCGGCATCCCGCTGTTCCAAGAGCAATTGATGCAGTTGGCCATCGACGGCGCCGGTTGCTCGGCGGCCGAGGCCGACCAGGTGCGACGAGCGATGGGCTCCAAGCGCAGCAGCGAGAAGATGGAGGGGCTGCGGACCCGGCTCTATGACGGCATGGAGGCGAACGGCATCGTCGGCGCGGCGGCGGATGACGTGTTCGAGAAGATCAAGGCGTTCGCCGCGTTCGGCTTCGCCGAGAGCCACTCGATCAGCTTCGCGTTCCTGGTCTACGCCTCGTCCTGGTTGAAGCTCTACCACCCAGCCGCGTTCTGCGCGGCGCTGCTGAACGCCCAGCCGATGGGCTTCTACTCCCCGCAGTCGCTGGTGCACGACGCCAAACGGCACGGCGTGGTGGTGCGCGGGCCGAGCATCAACGACTCCCAGGCCGCGGCCAGCGTGGAGAAGGCGCTGCCGGACGAGGGCAGTTACACCGGGCCGGGGCCCGATCAGCCGGCGGTGCGGCTCGGTCTGTCCAGCGTGCGGGTGATCGGGGACGACCTGGCCGAGCGAATTGTGGCCGACCGCGTCGTCAACGGGGTGTTCACCAGCATGGCCAACCTGGCTCGGCGGATCGGGCTGAACGCCCGGCAATTAGAGGCCCTGGCCACGGCGGGCGCGTTCGAGTGCTTCGGCACCGAGCGGAGAGAGGCGCTCTGGGCCGCGGGGGCGGCGGCCGAATACCGGCCCGGGCAGTTGGAGCTGGTCTCAGCCTCGGAGGAGCAGACCCCGCAGTTGCCGGCGATGAGCCAGACCGAGCAGTTGATGGCCGACCTCTGGGCCACCGGGATCACTCGCGATCAGTACCCGACGGCGGTGATCCGGGATCGGTTGACCGAGCTTGGTGTCACTCCCAGTAATCAACTACGGCACCTGCCGGACCGCACTCGGGTCACCGTGGGCGGCATCGTGACCCACCGGCAGCGCCCGGCGACCGCGCGCGGGGTCACCTTCATCAACCTCGAGGACGAGTTCGGGATGGTGAACGCGATCTGCGACCCGACAGTCTGGGCACGGCACC
>JAOPUY010000370.1 GCA_025963265.1 Frankiales bacterium
TGGCCTGACGCGGATCAGCGCGTCGGGGCCAACCGGCGTAGCGCCGCCACGTCGCCACCACCGAACGAGCTTCGGCCGCTAGCCCACCTACCCAGCAGGTGCTCGGACACGATGCCGTCCAGGCGCAGGGCGCAGGCCGCGCCGAACAGGACGTCGGCGGCGAGTTCAGGCTCATCCGCCACGAGCGAACCGCAGAGGTCATGCGCGGCAACCTGCTCGTGCAACGCGTCCGCGGTGATGTGCTCTTCGTAGAATCGTCGCGCTGATAGATCGAAGCCCAGTCGATGCAAGCCCTGGCTGTAACGACGATTCGGGGCCGACGAGGTCATTTCGAACGCGGCCAGATGGCCAGCCGCGGCGCCTCGTCGGCTGCGGTGCAGACCGAACAGCGACATCGCGTTGCTGATCGCGAGGGTCGGGCCGGGCACTCGGTTCACGTAGGCGCCGTAGGAGTCATCCAGCGATAGCGCCCTCATCGTGTCGCGGAACAGTTCGGAGTGCATCCGCGTGCTCTGGCCGTTGCCGTACTCATCGGCTTGAATCTCCACGAGCGCAGCTTTCGCGCGGCCGTGGAGGCGGGGGATGGCCCAACTGTGCGGGTCGGCCTCCTTGAGGTGATAGACCGAACGGTGCATGACGAACTCGCGAAACTCGCTCAGCGGCGCGTCGCGCTGAAGGTGCCGCGACAGCGACGGACCGTCGTCGCTGGCCACGAGATCCGCTAATTGCTCAGCGATCGGGCGACCGTCTGGCCTGGGCGCGTCAACGGTGGCGGCCAGCCGGACCTCGAAGATTGCCTCTAGGCCGCCGCGCAGCCTGAGTAATTCGACGTCCCACTCCCAGCCGTCGGCCACGCCAGCGAACCCCCGGTAGTGCAGTTCGTAGCAGATCCACAACGCGAGCTGCAGGTCCTCGTCCGCGATGGTCTTGTCCAGCGCCGCGCTGGATTGGGACTCGGTCAGGGAGCCGGGCGCCTCGATAAGCGCCCGAGTTAGCAGGGCTGAGACGGGACCGCGACAAAAGGGGAGAAGCACGCTGACCTCCGCGAATGGCCTGAGAGGGACACCATGGCCGCTGCGTGTCTGAGCGTTTCCCAACATGCTACCCGCTCACCGGCCGGGGCAGCAGTTGAACGAGCACGGCGGTCAGCCCGGTCAGCCCGGCCAGCACCCACGCGCTCACGGTGAACGCGTGCACCACCTCGCCGCCGCCGAGCGACCGGTAGAACACCACCCCGATGACCGCGACGCCGAGCGCGCCACCGACCTGCTGCGCGGTCGAGAGCAGCCCGGAGGCCGCGCCGGCATGCTCGGGCGCCACCTGCGCCAGCACCATGTCCGACAGCGGCACGAGCACCATCCCGATGCCAAAGCCGGTGATCACCAGGCCGGGCGTCAACGCGAGCGAGGAACTCGTGCCGGCGACCAGCGCGAGCGCGGCACATCCGCCCGCCACGGTCAGAGCGCCCAGGGCCAGGATCTGGCGGCCGAGGCGGGCCGTCATCTGCTGCGCGGTCAGCATGGCGGCGAAGAAGCCGGCGCCGACCGCGGCGAAGATGACGCCTGAGAACAACGGCGTGAAGCCGCGCCCTTGCTGCAAGTAGAGCGCCAGCACGAAGAAGAAGGCCGGTGGCACCACCGAGAAGGACAGCGACGCGAGCGAGCCGAAGGCGAACGTCCGATTGCCGAACAGGCTCAAGTCGACCAGTGGACTCCGGCCCGAGGATCGCCGGGCCAGCTGGTGGACGAGGAACACCGCCAGCAGCAGCGGTGCGGCGCCCAGACTGACCCAGGTCCACAGCGGCCAGCCGTGTTGCTGCCCCTCGACCAGCGGCAGCACGATCGCGACGAGGGAGGTCGTGACCAGCGCAGTGCCGGTGAGGTCGAGACGCGACCGGAGGCCATGCGATTCCGGGATGGACCGGCCGGCCAGCAGCAACGCGAGCAGACCGACCGGCACGTTGATCAAGAAGATGCCGCGCCATCCCGAACCGCCGATGTCGGCCTGGATGAGCGCGCCGCCCAGCAGTTGGCCGAGGACGCCGGCGATGCCCATAGCCAAGCCGTAGGCGGCGAACGCCTTCGCGCGGTGGGCGCCGGTGTACATGGTGCCGAGGATCGCCAGCACCTGCGGCGTCATCAGCGCGCCGGCGGCCCCTTGCGCCACGCGGGCGGTGACCAGCAGCCCCGCGTTCGGCGCCAGCCCGCACGCCGCTGAGGTGAGGGTGAACAGCGCCAGCCCGATGATGAACATTCGGCGCCGCCCGTACAGGTCACCGAGCCGTCCGCCGCTGATCATGCCTACTGCGAACGCGAGACCGTAGCCGGCCACCACCAACTGCACGGCGTCGGGGCCGGCGCCTAACTCGTCGTGGATCGAGGGCAGCGCCACGTTGACGATGAAGAAGTCCAGGAACGTCATGAACGTCCCGGCCAGGACGACCAGCAGAGGTCCCCAGCGAACGGAGTCGCTGGGGTCCGCGGCGGTGACGTCGTCGGCGCGCGTCGGGTACTCGGTTGTCGTGCTCATGCGCTGGGAACCTTGTCGAGGAAGCCGAGGACGGTCGCGATGCGTCCGTCCTCATCGGTGACGGCGACGTCGAAACCGATGACGATGGGCTCGCCGCCGGGCGCCCCGAGCGCCCAGTTGAACCGGGTCTGACGGTGGTGGGAGTCGGCGACACCGACCGGCGTGAACACGAGGCCGCCGAATTGCGCTTGGACGGCGGCAATCGTCTGCTCGATCGCATCGCGCCCACGCACCTCAGCCATTGGGTCGATGTACTCGGCGTCTGCCGCCCAGAGCTCGTCGATCAAGGTGCGACGGGTGTTCGCGTCGGTCTCGTTCCAGCAAGCCAGGTACCGCTCGATCAGGTCAGTCATCAGATTTACCTTTCGGAATAGGGTCTGTCGATGTCTAGGTCGGTGTCTGTGTCGATGTCGACGCCTCGATCTTGGCGAGGCCGCCCGAGCGTGTCGATTACGTTCGAGGTAATGCCGAGCCATGACCTCACAGGTAATCGCCGAGCGTGGAAACGGCCGATAACCTTGAGCGCATGGCGACGACAACCGGGCAACGGCCGGTCGGGCAGCTGCTGCGGGAATGGCGTGAACGGCGGCGGCTGAGCCAGCTCGACCTGTCGATCCAAGCCGACATCTCGACTCGGCACTTGAGCTTTGTCGAGACGGGACGGGCCCGGCCGACACCGGAGATGATCCTGCGGCTGACCGAGCAGCTCGAGGTCCCTTTGCGCGAGCGCAACAACCTCTTGCTGGCCGGCGGGTATGCGCCGGCCTATCACCAGCGCGGACTCGACGAGCCGGAGCTGGCCAACGTGCGGGCGGCGTTGCGCCAGGTGCTGAGCGGTCACGAGCCTTATCCGGCCGTCGTCGTCAACCGGTGGTGGGAGCTCCTCGACGCCAACGCGGCGATCGGCCTATTCCTGCGCGGCTGCGCGCCGGCGCTGCTCGAGCCGCCGGTCAACGTGTTGCGGCTGAGCCTGCATCCCGACGGGATGGCGCCCAACATCGTCAATCTCAGCGAGTGGCGGGCACACTTGTTGCCGCAGCTGCAGCGTAGGGCCGAGACGATGGGTGACGCTCGGCTGCAGGCACTGCACGAGGAGTTGTCGGCCTATCCGGGCGGACAGGCCGACACGGTGTCCGACACCCAGGTCGTCTTGCCGCTGCGGTATCGCCACGATGCTCAGGAGCTGTCGTTCATCAGCATCAGCGCGATCGTGGGCACCGCGCTGGACGTGACCGTCGAGGAGCTCGCGATCGAGTCGTTTTATCCGGCCGACGCCGCGACGGCCGAGGCGCTGCGCGCGTTGGCCTGAAACCGCACGGTGTTGGCGTTGGCGGTCGAAGCCGTCGGTGGCATCCTGGCACTGTGAACCAGCCGGCGGAGGTGCCTAGGGCGGCGCTTCCCCTGCCGCCGGGGGATAGGGAGCGGATTCGCGCGTACGGGGCTGGCCATCCCGAGGAGTGGGGCGGGTTGTCCATCGGCCCGCACGAACGGCTGCAGGCCTGGTTCACCGACCCCGCCGCCCACGAGACGGCGTTGCGGGCTGTCCTCGAGCATCCTGAGCTGGTCGACTTCCGGATCGCGCCACGCAGCGAACGAGCCCGCAGTGCGGTCCGCGCGGAGGTGGATGCGCTGCTGGGCGCCCACGCCGGCTCCTGGTACGGCGTCGGCGACCGCGTGTCGACCATTTCGGTGTCGCTGGCTGGCTCCGCGACGGAATTGGCGGCTGAACTGCACCGGCGTTTTGGCGACGCCGTGGAGATCACGATCGCGAGTTTCAAGTACCCCCTTGAACCCGGGGCCCAACGTCGGGAACCCCCCGGCGGCGTCGT
>JAOPUY010000002.1 GCA_025963265.1 Frankiales bacterium
GACGAAAGTGTCGATCGACTCCAGCGAGACCGGTCGCCCGGCGGCTAACGCGGCGGTCATGCTCGCCGCGCCCGCGGGCTCGGCGCCGATTACCCGGATGTGACCGAAGCGCTCCTTGAGCCAGATCAGCGAGCCGGCCAACAGCCCGCCGCCCCCGACCGGCACGACCACCGTGCTCAGTTGGCCCGCTAGGTCCTCGGTGATCTCCACCGCGATGGTGCCCTGCCCGATGATCGTCCGCTCGTCGTCGAAGGGGTGCACGTACACCGCTCCGGAGGCCAGGCTGTCCGCGTGCGCGGCCGCGCTGGCGTCGTCGTAGGAGCTGCCGACCACGACGGTGGAGACCCACTCGCCGCCGATCGCCTGGATTCGCTGGCGCTTCTGCCGCGGCGTGCTGCCGGGCAGGAACACCCGGCCGTGGATGCCCAGCTCGCGGCAGCTGAAAGCAACGCCCTGCGCGTGGTTTCCGGCGCTGGCGCAGACCACGCCGCGGGCTCGTTCCTGCGGGCTCAGCGAGGAGATCAGGTTGTAGGCGCCGCGGACCTTGTAGGAGCGGCCGAGTTGGACGTCCTCGCGTTTGAGCAGCACCGGCTGGCCGAGGGCCACCGACAATCGCTCGCTGGGCTCGAGCGGGGTGTGCCGCACGACGGCGCGCAACCGTCGTTCGGCAGCGGCGATCTCGGCGGCACTCAGCTCAACGGGCACCGGCTCATGCTAGCGGCGGCCGCTCCGGGCGGTCGGCGCCTAAGGCCCGCAGGGCGAAGGTCGCGATCTGTTCGGCGGCCTGCTCCGCGCTGATGCTGGCCTGCCGCGACATTTGATCGGCGAAGGCCTCTCGGACGGCCGCGCAGATCTGGCGGGCGTCGGGCTCCGGATCGGCCTGGCCGAATTCGCCGCTGGCCCGCCCATCGGCCAGGATGGCGGCCACCGCCGCGTTCTGCCGAGCACGAAACTCCCGTTGGGCCGCGGCCAAACCTCGTGCATGCTGAGCCTGCTCGGAACCCAGCACGACCGCCCGGGCCCGCAGCCGCGGTTGGGTCGTGACGTTCAGCATGCCGTGGATCCAGGCCATCAAGGCCTGCCTCGGCGAACCGGCCGCCGCGGCCGCCGCCTGCAGTCGCTCAGTGAGCCGGTCGGCGTCGCGGCGGTGCAGGGCCAGCACCAGATCGTCCTTGGAAGCGAAATGCCGGTAGTAGGCGCGGGTGGACAGCCCAGCCGCCTCCAGGATGTCGTTGACGGTCAGATTCCCGTGGTCGCGGGACAGCAGCTCGTAGGCGGCCTGCATGATCCGGACCCGTTCGGTCTCGGTTGCCGAGGTGACGCCGCCGCCGGCCGCGGGACTGTCCATGCGTCAGCACCTTAGCCGACCTTAGCGGCCCTTCCACTGCGGTGGCCGCTTCTCGGCGAACGAGCTGGCGCCCTCGGTCGCGTCCTCGGAGGCGAACACCGGGTCGATGATGGCCGACTGGTTCGCCCAGGCCTCGCTCATCGGCCAGTCGCGCGACTCCGTCAGGATCTTCTTGGTGGCGGCCAACGCGAGCGGCGCGTTGCCGCTGATCCGCTCGGCTAACGCGAACGCCCCGGCCAGCGCTCCGCCCGGCTCGGTCAACGTGTTGACCAGCCCGAACGCGTGGGCCTGCGCGGCGGACAGCGGATCCCCGGTCAGGGCGAGCTCCATGGCGATGGCCGGCGGGATGCGGTGCGGCAGTCGCAGCAGGCCGCCGGCGGCCGCGACGAGCCCCAGCTTCACCTCGGGAATGCCGAACCGGGCGTTGTCGGCGGCCACGATGAGGTCGCAGGCCAGCGCGATCTCGCAGCCGCCGGCCAGCGCCCAGCCCTCGACGGCGGCGATCATCGGCTTGCGGGGCGGGCCGGCGGTGATGCCGCCGAAGCCGCGGCCGGGCAGGAACGGATCCTCCCCGGCGGTGAACGCCTTGAGGTCCATGCCGGCGCAGAACGTCTTTCCGTTGCCGGTGATGATGCCCAGCGTCAGCTCTGGGCTCTCATCCAGCTCGTCCAACGCCGCGCTGATGCCCTCGGACACGGCGCGGTTGACGGCGTTGCGGGCGTCGGGCCGGTTGATGGTCACCAGCAGCACGTTGCCGCGCCGCTCGACCAGCACCTCCTCGCTCATCGGGGGGCCATCCGCAGCGCGCCGTCCATCCGGATCGTCTCGCCGTTGAGGTAGTCGTGGTCGATGATGGCCAGCGCGAGCTTGGCGTACTCATCGGGCCGGGCCAGCCGCTTGGGGAACGGGACGCCGGCCGAGAGGCTGGCCCGGAATTCCTCGGAGATGGTGGCCAGCATGGGCGTCTCGACCACGCCGGGGGCGATGGTGCAGACCCGGATGCCGTACTGCGACAGATCGCGGGCGGCCGGCACGGTCAGGCCGACGATGCCGCCCTTGGACGAGGCGTAGGCGGCCTGGCCGATCTGGCCCTCGTAGGCGGCGACGGAGGCGGTGTTGATGATGACCCCGCGCTGGCCCTCGGCGTCAGCCTCGGTGGCGGCGATCGCCTCGGCGCCCAGGGCCAAGACGGTGAACGAGCCGATCAGGTTGATCTGGATGACCTTGGCGTACAGACCGAGATCGTGCACGCCGGCCTTGCCCAGGATGCGCGCCGACGGGCCGATGCCCGCGCAGTTCACGATGACCCGCAGGGGAGATTCGCCGGCGCTGGCCTGAGCCACCGCGGCCTTCACCTGCTCGGCGTCGGTGACGTCGGTGGCGACGTAGGAGACCCCGTCGACGGCGGGAGCATTGGCGATGCTCGCCGCCAAGTCGAGCACGAACACCTTGGAGCCCTTGGCGGCCAGCGCCGCCGCGGTGGCCGCGCCCAGTCCCGAGGCCCCTCCGGTGACGATCGCGGCGGTGTTGTCCAGCTGCATTTTTCGATCCCC